>NZ_JBIBEB010000017.1:0-146585 GCF_042902325.1 Pseudomonas sp. NPDC012596
GGCACGTTGCAACAAATGTAGGAGCGGGCTTGCCCGCGATGCGCCGCGCGGGCGGCGCTCGATCTCAAGGGCGCTGAAAATCCCAAGGCAAGCGCCCCGCGCGGCGCTCGATCTCATAGGCGCCAAAAACCCCAAGACATACCCATCGCATAAACGCACACTCCCCCTGCAGATTTGCCAATTGTGCCGGGCAAATTCGCATGCCACGATCAACGGATACATCAGCGCACTCCAGACTTCACTTGGAAAATCAATAACAAAGCAGGGAGAACGCGAATGACCGCGCATGCTCACATCTCGGCAACCGATCATGTACTGGCCGAGGTCCGCAATCAGATAGGCCACCTCACCCTCAACCGCCCCGCCGGCCTCAATGCCCTCACCCTCGACATGGTGCGCACCCTGCGCCAGCACTTCGATCGCTGGGCCCAAGACCCGCACTTACAGGCCGTGGTCCTGCGCGGCGAAGGCCCCAAGGGCTTCTGTGCCGGGGGCGATATCCGCTCGCTGTACGACAGCTACCAAGCCGGCGAAACCCTGCACGAAGAGTTCTTCGTCGAGGAATATGCCCTGGACCTGGTCATCCACCACTACCGCAAACCCGTGCTGGTGCTGATGGATGGTTTCACACTCGGCGGCGGCATGGGCCTGGCCCAGGGCTGCGACCTGCGCATCGTCACCGAGCGCAGCCGCCTGGGTATGCCGGAGGTCGGCATTGGCTACTTCCCCGATGTCGGCGGCAGCTATTTCCTTTCCCGCGTGCCGGGCGAACTGGGTACCTACCTGGGCGTCAGCGGGGCGCAGATCCAGGCGGCCGATGCGTTGTACTGCGGGCTGGCCGACTGGTACCTGCCCAGCGAGAGAATCGCCGCGCTGGACGCCGGCCTCGACGGCCTGAGCTTCAGTGACCAGCCGCTCAAGGACCTGCAAAACCTTTTGGCCACACTCGGCAGCCAGGTGCTGGACGATGCCCCGCTTGAGAAGCTGCGCGCCGTCATCGACCACTTCTTCGCCCTGCCCGACCCGGCGGCGATCGTCGAACAGCTGCGCGCCGTCAGCATCGGCGACAGCCATGCATGGGCGCTGGCCACCGCCGACCAGCTGGAAAGCCGCTCGCCACTGGCCATGGCGGTTACCCTGGAGATGCTGCGCCGCGGCCGCCACCTGGCGCTGGAAGACTGCTTTGCCATGGAGCTGCACCTGGACCGCCAATGGTTTCGCCACGGCGACATCATCGAGGGCGTGCGCGCCCTGATCATCGACAAGGACAAGCAGCCACGCTGGAACCCGCCGACCCTGGCAGGCCTGCAACGCCAGCGGGTCGACCAATTCTTCGAAGGCCTGTGAGCCGGGGAGTACACAGATGCAAGACCTGGAACTGAGCGAAGAACAGATCATGATCCGCGACATGGCCCGGGATTTCTCCCGCGGCGAGATCGCCCCGCATGCCCAGGCCTGGGAGAAAGCCGGCTGGATCGATGACGGCGTGGTGCGCAAGATGGGTGAGCTGGGCCTGCTGGGCATGGTGGTGCCCGAAGACTTTGGTGGCAGTTACACCGACTACGTCGCCTATGCCCTGGCGGTCGAGGAAATCGCCGCAGGCTGCGGCGCCACCGGCGCGATGATGAGCATCCACAACTCGGTGGGCTGTGGCCCGCTGCTGGCCTATGGCACGCCCGAACAACAACAGGCCTGGCTGCCGCGCCTGGCCAGCGGCGAAGTGATCGGCTGCTTCTGCCTGACCGAGCCGCAGGCGGGCTCCGAAGCCCACAACCTGCGCACCCGCGCCGAACTTGTTGACGGTGAGTGGGTGATCAATGGCGCCAAGCAGTTCGTCAGCAATGCCCGCCGTGCGGGCCTGGCGATCGTCTTTGCAGTGACCGACCCGGAGCTGGGCAAAAAAGGCCTGTCGGCGTTTCTGGTGCCCACTGACAACCCAGGCTTCAAGGTCGACCGCAGCGAGCACAAGATGGGCATTCGCGCATCCGACACCTGTGCGGTCACCTTCGACAACTGTCGCATCCCCGCCGCCAATCTGCTGGGTGAGCGTGGCAAAGGCCTGGCGATCGCGTTGTCTAACCTCGAGGGCGGGCGCATCGGTATCGCTGCTCAGGCACTGGGCATTGCCCGTGCCGCGTTCGAGGCAGCGCTGGTGTATTCGCGTGAGCGGATTCAGTTCGGCAAGCCGATCAACGAGCACCAGAGCATCGCCAACCTGCTGGCTGACATGCAGGTGCAGGTCAATGCCGCACGCCTGCTTATCCTGCACGCAGCCCGCCTGCGCAGTGCCGGCAAGCCGTGCCTGTCGGAGGCCTCACAGGCCAAGCTGTTCGCTTCGGAGATGGCCGAACGGGTGTGCTCGATGGCGATCCAGGTGCATGGCGGGTATGGCTACCTGGAGGATTACCCGGTGGAGCGCTACTACCGTGATGCGCGGATTACGCAAATTTATGAAGGCTCGAGCGAGATTCAGCGGATGCTGATTGCACGGGAGTTGAAGCATTATCCGTTGTGATTCTGCCGGTGGGTGCTCCGGTGGTTTTTATGGCCCCATCGCCGGCAAGCCGGCGCCCACCGGTAAACCACTGCCCTCAAGGCTGATGGGGTATCTGTAGGAGCCGGCTTGCCGGCGATGAGGCCCGAACAGTCAGCGCCGCTGCCTGAAGGTTTCCGACGGCAACTGCCCAAACTGCTGCCGGTAGATCTCGGCAAACCGCCCCAGGTGCAAAAACCCATAATCCATCGCCAGTTCGGTCACGCTGCGCACCGCGCAGCTGCCGTCGCTGAGGCACGCGTGCACGCGTTCCAGCTTGCGTTGCCGCACGTACTGCTTGGGCGTGGTGCCCAGCTGGCGGTCGAACAGCGCATACAGTGAGCGCACACTCATGCACGCCTGCTCCGCAAGCGTCTCGGCGGCCAGCTCCAGTTTCAGGTTGCGGTCGATGTAGTCGAGAATCCGCTCCAGGCTCGCCCCCGGCGTACCCAGGCTTTCGCGACGGATGTTGGTGCTCATCAGGGTCAACAGCTTGCTCGCCACGATCTGGCTGTAATGCCCCTGCACCCGCGGCAACGAATCACTGACCTCCGCCTCGTGGCAGACCATGGCCAGCAGGTTGACGAAACCGTCCAGCTCATCCAGCCGATAGTGGTTGCGCAAAAACCGTACACCGCCGTCCGGGCGCTGCCAGCGCTGCTCCTCGCAGATCGAGTCGAGCATGTGCGTCGGCACTTTGAGGATGAATTTCTCGCAGTCGTCCGAGTAGGTGAGGTCAACCGGGTCGTCCGGGTTGATCAGCAGCAGCTCGCCCGGTACCAGGTGGTGCTCGCGCTGGTGCCCGCGCCACAGGCAGTTGCCGTTGAGCAGCACCTGCAGGTGGTAGATGGTTTCCAGGGCCGGTGAGGTGACCCGCACGCTGCCGCCGTAGCTGATGCGGCACAGGTCGAGCTCGGCGAACTTGCGGTGGCTGAGGCTGGCCTGCGGATGGGTGGTGCGCGACAGGCCGATGCAGTGCTGGCCGACGTGCCGGTTCACGTAGTCGGACACGGCATAGGGGTCGGCGTGATGGAACACGCTACTGCGCTCGCTCAGCAAGCGGCTTTCCATAGGCAAGGCACTCGGTGTCGTTATTGTTCTGGGCGCCGCTTCCTACCGGCACGAGGCCTGTGGTTGCGGTCGTTCACGGTGATTGTATCGAGCCGGGGTCACTTCAACGGGGGCAGCTGACCGCCGGTGGCTGATACACACTAAGCAAAAGGGGGTGGTTGGGCAATTGGATCTTCGGATTGGATGGGCGGATAGCGAACAGCTTGGCAGGGCACATGCCCGATTATCGAACACATTCCGGTGGCATCCTGTCGATGACATTCATCTCTCCGATCGTCAGCTCGACGCAGCACCGCTGCACCACAAGCGTCAAATGGTTGCAAGGACCCTCTGGAGAAGCCCCATGACCGAACACGCTGTGGCCCGCCTTGAACAGCTCGACCCCCAACGCCCCTTGCGCGTGCAGGCCGGCAGCGAAGAAGTGATCCTGGTGCGCCAGGGTGACCGGGTGCACGCCTACCAAGGCAATTGCCCGCACGCGGGTGCGCCACTGGATGAAGGCTTGATCTGCGGTGGCCTGCTGGTTTGCCCTTGGCACAAGGCCGCGTTTGCCGTCGACGAAGGCGCAGTCTGCGAACCGCCGGCACTGGCGGACCTGCGCCGTTACCCAGCGCGGGTCAAGGACGGCGAAATCTGGGTGGATGACCACCCATTGCCGCACCCCGAACCACCGCGCCACAGTGATGCTCGCTGCTTCGTCGTCATCGGTGCCGGCGCGGCAGGCTCGGCGGCGGTGGCCACGCTGTTGGCCCATGGCTTCGGCGGCCGCCTGGTGTGGATAGACCAGGAGCGGCAGCCGGCCTACGACCGTACCGCGCTGAGCAAATTCGTGATTGCCGGGCAGATGCCGGCAGACGAAGTACCGGCACTGCTGGAGGCTGACCAACTGCGCAAGGGCCAGTTGGAGCGCTGCATGGGCAAAGTGCGCACACTGGATGTGAAAAAGCGCCAGGTCACCCTCGCCGATGGCAAGCGTATCGATTATGACGCCGCGCTGCTGGCCACCGGCGGCAAGCCACAGCGCCCTGACCTGCCTGGGGTCGACCTTGCGGGTGTGATGACACTGCGCTCGCGCGACGATGCCGCGCGCCTGCTGGACGCCGCCGAACCGGGGCAGCCTGTGGTGATCGTCGGCGACGGTTTCATCGGCCTGGAGGCGGCCTCTGCATTGCGCAAATACGGCGCGCAGGTGCATGTGGTTACGCGGCACGAGGTGCCGTTGGGCAAACAGCTGGGTGAACGGATCGGGCGCAGCATCCGCGCGCTGCATGAGCGCAAAGGCGTAGTTTTCCATGGCCCGACCGAGGTCGAGCGTTTCATCGGTACAGAGCAGGTCGAAGGCGTGCTGCTGGCCAACGGCGAGCAGCTGACCACGCGGCTGGTGCTGCTGGGCACTGGGGTCACGCCGGCCACCGCATTCGTACAGGGCCTACCGTTGGCCGAAGACCGTTCGTTGAAGGTCGACGCCGAGCTGCATGCAGGCGAACGGCTATGGGCCGCCGGCGACATCGCCACCTTTCCCCTCACCGGCCGCCCGGTGCGCATCGAGCACTGGCGCCTGGCCCAGCAGCAAGGCGTGATCGCTGCGGCCAACATGCTCGGCGAACAGCGCCGGTACGCGGATGTACCGTTCTTCTGGACGTATCAGCATGGGCGCACTTATGAAGTGTTGGGGCATGCGCGGGACTGGGACCGCATCGAGTTTGTCGGGGAACCGGAGAGTGGTGATTTCATTGCCTTGCAGTGTGTGGGCGAGCAGGTCGAGGCGGTGATTGCCAAAGGGTATTCGGATGCAATGGCGGAGCTTTCGCAGCGGATGAAGCGGCCTCTGAACCTGCAGGAAGCGTTCAAGCTGATTGGTTGAATCCAATGGCCCCATCGCCGGCAAGCCGGCTCCCACAGAACAAACGCTAACTTACTGATTTGGCGCGGATCCTGTAGGAGCCGGCTTGCCGGCGATTGGGCCAGTGCCCACACCGCAATAATCAGCTATGGTTTCTCCACTTCAAATAACAAGAATTAGTGGAGCGCCCATGGCCGCGCAAACTGCCGCACATCGCGCCACCGAGTTGGCCGCATTCGTCGACTGCCATTTTGCCGGGCGTGGCCTGGTGCCGGAGCCGGTGATCGCCGAATCCTGGTACCGCAGCATCAACCAGCACCACCTGGACCCCGAGCTGCGCCACGTCGACAACATCCTCAGCGCTGCTGAAATCCGCCAGCACCAAGCCCAGCACGAGGCCTACCTGGCGGTCGCCAGCCAAGGCGTCAGTGGCCTGGCGCGGCGTGTGGTAGACGCAGGTTTCGCCGTGCTGCTCAGCGATGCCGACGGCATCACCCTCGACGCTCGCCTGCCCGCCGACCCGCAACGCTATACCCGTTCCGGGCTGATCGTGGGTGCACGTTGGGACGAGTCGATCGCCGGCACCAACGGCATCGGCACCGCCCTAGCCTCGCAACAGGCACTAACCATCCACCGCCAGGAGCACTTTCTGGCAGCCAACGCGCGGCTCAGTTGCTCGGTGTCACCGATCTTCGACGCCCATAACCAGCTGCTCGGCTGCCTGAATGCAACCTGCCTGTACAACGACGGCCCCAAACAGGCCCAACACCTGACCTTGCAGTTGGTGACGCTATACGCCCGGCTGATCGAGAACAGCCATTTTCGCCAGTGCTACCGCGACCGCCTGACCTTGGCGCTGAAGCCGCGTGACGACTTCTCCGACCTCGCCGCCGAGCAGTTGCTGGCACTGGACGAAGGCGGCCAGGTGATCGGCGCCAATCGGGCGGCCTTCCTGGCGCACAGGGGCACGTTGCTGGGCATGCCTATCGATCAACTGCTGCCTGCCGGCATCGACCAGCTGCTGGAGCTGACGCGTGGCGGTGCCCGCGGCACGCAGCTGCGCGGCCATGAACAGCCGTACCTGCTGGACGTTGGCCTGCGCGTGCCGGCCGGCTACCGTCAAACGGCGCCTTCCAAGCCTGTGCCCACGCGTACTGGCCACCCCACGCTCGAGCAGTTGGCTGGCGAGGACACCCAACTGCAACATGCGGTATTGCGCCTGCGTAAAGTGCTCGACAAGGACATCGCCATCCTCCTCAACGGTGAAACCGGCACCGGCAAAGAGGCGTTCGCCCGTGCCTTGCACCAGGCCAGCCAGCGCCATGCCAAGCCGTTCGTGGCACTCAACTGCGCGGCGATACCCGAATCGCTGATCGAAAGCGAACTGTTCGGCTACCGCGCCGGCAGCTTCACCGGCGCTAACCGCAAAGGCATGAAAGGCAAGCTGGAGCAGGCCAATGGCGGCACGCTGTTCCTCGACGAGATCGGCGACATGCCGGCGCACCTGCAAACGCGGCTGCTGCGGGTGTTGGCCGAGCGCGAGCTGGTGCCGCTGGGGGCCGAGGTGCCGGTGGCGCTGGACATTCAGGTGGTCTCGGCGACGCATCAGGACCTGCAGGCGATGATCGTCGACAAGCGCTTTCGCGAAGACCTTTACTACCGGTTATGCGGGATGCGCGTGACGTTGCCGGCATTACGCGCACGAAGTGATCGGCGCGCGTTGATCGAGGGCTTGCTGGCGGGCTTGCCCAATGGTTCGGGCGTGCGGCTGAGCGATGAAGCGCGGCGCTGTTTGCTGGGGCATGCCTGGCCGGGGAATGTGCGGCAGTTGCTCAATGCGCTGCGCCAGGCGGTGGCGCTGGCTGAGGGTGGGTTGATCGAACTGGCTGACCTGCCGGAGGAGTTGCTGGACTGCGCAGCGCCTGCCAGGCCGATGGCACTGGAGCAACAGGTCGAGGATGCCGAGATGCGGCACTTGCTCCAGACTTTGAAGCGCGCGCGCTGGAACATGAGTGCGGCGGCCGAGGCGGCGGGGGTTTCGCGCTCGACGCTGTACCGCAAGATGAAACGCTACGGGATCGTGCAGCCGAACTTGTTGGGGTGATTGTGCTGGTCAGTGGGAGCGGGCTTGCCCCGCGAAGGGGCCTGCCCGGACACTAGAAGTGCATGGCCAGGGCTGCGCCCTGGTTCGCGGGGCAAGCCCGCTCCCACAAGTCCCCGCTAAACCAACAGTTACCCCTGGATATACACCACCTGCGTGCGCGTGTACTCATACAACCCGTGCTTGCCATCCGCCCCGCCGACCCCGGATTTACGCGCCCCGGCGTGGTAGCCCTGCATGGCCTCGAAATTCTCGCGGTTGATGTAGGTCTCGCCAAAGTCTATTTCGCGGCAGGCCTTAAGCGCCGCGTTCAGGTCACGGGTGTAGAGCGACGAGGTCAGGCCGTACTCGCTGTCATTGGCCAAGGCGATCGCCTCGTCCAGGTCGTCCACTACCTGAATCGGCAGCACCGGGCCGAAGATTTCCTTGCGCATGATCTCCATGCCCGCCGCACAGCCGGCCAGCACGGTTGGCTGGTAATGGAACCCGGCACCGAGGTCGGCCACCTGCCCGCCAGTCACCAGTTGGGCGCCCTGCCCGACCGCCGTGCGCACCATCTGCGCCACCTTGTCGAGCCCTGCCTGGTTGATCAGCGGCCCCATGTCCAGGTCGGCCTGGCGCGACGGGTCGCCATAACGGGTGGCGGCCATGGCCTGGGCCACCTTGTCGACGAAGGCGTCGGCCACCTTGCGCTCCACGTACACCCGCTCGGCACAGTTGCACACCTGGCCGGTGTTGATCACCCGCGAAGCGACGATGGCCCTCACGGCCAGGTCCAGGTCGGCGTCAGCCAGCACGATTGCCGGCGCCTTGCCGCCCAGCTCAAGGTTGAGCTTGGTGATGTTCGGCGCCGCTGCGGCCATGATCCGCGCGCCGGTGGCGACGCTGCCGGTAAAGCTCACCAGGTCGATGCCTGCGTGGCTGGACAGCCCATGCCCTACGCTCGCCCCCTTGCCGCCGACCACGTTGAACACCCCCGCCGGCAGGTCGGTTTCGGCCACCAGTTGGGCGAACGCGTAGCAGTTGATTGGCGTTTCCTCGCTGGGCTTGATCACGATGGTATTACCGGTAAGCAGCGCCGGCGCCATCTTGCGGGCGATGAGAAAGAACGGGAAATTCCACGGCAGAATGCCCGCCACCACACCCAGCGGCTTGCGCAGCAGGAAGATGTGCTCGCTGGCGCGATCGCTGCTCAGCACCTCGCCTTCCAGGCGCCGCGCCCACTCGGCCATGTAATCCAGGTAATCGGCGGTAAAGTTGACCTCGACCAGGGCCAGGGCCGGCACCTTGCCGCCCTCCTGGGTGATGATGCGGGCCAGGCGGTCGGCATTGGCGCGCACCTTGCTGGCGATCTGGCGCAGGTAACCGGCCCGCTCGATGGCGGCCTTCGCGGCCCAGCCCTTTTGCGCCTTGCGCGCTGCGGCGATGGCGCGCTCGACCTGTTCGGCCGGCGACTCCGGCACCCGCCCCAGCAATTGCCCATCGGCCGGGTTATAGACCTCGATCAATGCTTCGCTGGGGACGAAGGCGTTGTCGATGAAGTTCTGGTAGGTCGTGTCAGTCATGCTCGTTTTCACTCCTGTGGGTGGTTGTCAGCCAGCGGCGAGTGCGCGGCAGGCTTGGCGCTGAACTGCTGCCAGGTATTGCCTTCAGCCTTCAGGTCATGGGCGCGCTTGATCAGGTATTGGTGCACCTGCTCGACCTGCTCGGGTTTGAGGTTGTCGGCAAACGAGGGCATGCCGTCCGGCACACGGCCGCCATAAAGGATGCCGAGGAACATCTGGTGTTTTTCTGCGGTGAGCTTGCGCAGGTCAGGCAGCACGCCGCCGCTGACGGCATGGATGCCGTGGCATTGCGAGCAGTTGCCGTCGTACAGGGCAGCGCCGGCTGCGACCGTTTGCGCATCGGCGGTCAGCGCGGGTGGTTCCGGCGCATTGGCGGGTGGTGCGGGCTCACGCAACGTGGCGGTGCCGCCGAGCTTGTAGGTCAGCACCTGGGAGAACGGCTGCACGCCAGCGCGCAGCGACAGCGCCCCGGCAAAGGTGGAGAACGCACCGCCCCAGCCTGCCATGAAGGTCACGTACTGCTCGCCATCCACCGAATAGGTGATCGGCGCGGCCATCACCCCACTGGCCGCTGGCGACTCCCAGAGCTTCTTGCCCGAGTCGGCGGCATAGGCGATCACCCGGCCATCGGCGCTGCCTTCGAACACCAGGTTGCCGGCAGTGCTCAGGGTGCCGCCGTTGAAGATGGTGATGTACGGCACTTCCCAGGCCGGCGCTTGCTTGACCGGGTCCCAGGCGATCAGCTTGCCGGACCAGCCCTTGGCCATCTCCAGCAAGCCATCGGCGCCTTCGGGCATCATGCCGGTGCGCAGCCCCAGTTGGTACACGCTCTTGAACGGGTTGCGCTTCGGCGCTTCGGGAATGTGCTCGTAGTACGCCGACATGATGTGCGCGGGGATGTACACAAGGCCCGTGTCGGGGTTGTAGGACATCGGGTGCCAGTCGTGGGCGCCCCAGAATGCCGGGGTCACCAGCTTGCGCTTGCCGTCCTTCCAGTAGGCCGCGGCCTCGTCGTCGAGGATTGGCCGCCCGGTCTTCATGTCGATGCCCTTGGCCCAGTTAACCGGCACGATGTTCTTCGCCGACAGCAACTCGCCGGTCGCCCGGTCGAGCACGTAGAAGAAGCCGTTCTTGGGTGCCTGCATCAGCACCTTGCGTTGTTTGCCGTCGATGGGCAGCTCGGCGAGGATCATGTGCTGGGTGGCGGTGAAGTCCCAGGCATCGCCCGGCGTGGTCTGGTAGTGCCAGGCGTATTCGCCGGTGTCGGCATTGACCGCCACGATCGACGACAGGAACAGGTTGTCGCCCTTGGCCTGGCTGCGCCATTTCGGGTCCCACATCGAGCCATTGCCCACGCCGATGTACAACAGGTTCAGCTCAGGGTCGTAGGCGAACGAATCCCAGGCCGTGCCCCCGCCACCCCACTCCACGTAGGCGTCGCCGTGCCAGGTCTTGCTGGCGATTTCCATGGCCTTGTTTTCGGGCGGCAGTTTGGGGTCGCCGGGCACGGTGAAGAACCGCCAGGCCTGCTTGCCGGTTTCGGCATCGTAGGCGGTCACATAGCCGCGCACCCCGAACTCGGCGCCGCCGTTACCGATCACCACCTTGCCGTTGACCACCCGCGGCGCGCCGGTGATGGTGTAGCTGCGTTGGTCATCATCGCGGGTGTCCACTGACCACACGCGCTTGCCGGTCTTGGCGTCGATGGCCTCCAGGCGGCCATCGAGCACGCCAACGTAGACTTTACCCTGCCACACCGCCACACCGCGGTTGACCGCGTCGCAACAGGCTTCGCCAGCGCGGTTGCGGTCGGACTGCGGGTCATACTTCCACAACAGCTTGCCGTTGCGCGCGTCCAGGGCATACACCACCGAGAACGGCCCGGTGGTGTACATCACCCCATCGACCACGATCGGCGTGGCCTCCACGCCACGGTCCAGGTCCAGCTTGTAGCTCCAGGCCAGGCCGAGCTGGTTGACGTTGCCCTGGTTTATCGCCTTCAGCGGGCTGTGGCGCTGCTCGTCGTAGGTACGGCCGTGGCTCATCCAGTTGCCGGGCTCCTGGTCGGCATTGATGATGCGTTGGCCATCGACTTCGGCAGCAAAGGCACCTGCGCTGCACGCCAGGCTCAGGGCCAGGCAGCTGAGGATGTGTGGCAGGGGCCGGCGGTGCGGGCCTGTCTGGTTCATGCTCGGTTCTCCGTTCTTGTTATGGCGACACCGCAACGGGCATCGTCAACAAGCAGAGCAACGGCTGTGCCACAGGCGCAGACCACCTTCGAACAGCGCATGCTAGAGCGCCTTAAGCCTTCCGTGCGGTAAAGGCCCGACCTTTAGGCAATGGCGCACGGGCGAAACATTCGCTGCAGGTATGACACAGGTGTGCCAGCCCGGCCTGCGGCCTTTCAATGCCGGCCGGTTCTGTGTAAAACAGGCGGATCATTCCCTTCCAAGGACACCCGGCATGATCTACCGCCCCCTCGGCCACAGCGGCCTGCAAGTCTCCGCGCTCACCCTGGGCAGCATGATGTTCGGTGAGCAGACCAGCACCGAGGATGCACTGCGGATCATCGACAAGGCCTGGGACCAGGGCATCAACTTCATCGACACCGCCGACGTGTACAACGCTGGCCGTTCCGAGGAAATCGTCGGCGAAGCGGTGGCGCGCCACCGGCAGGACTGGATCGTCGCCTCGAAAGTCGGCATGGGCCCGGCCGATGGCCTGCCCAACCGCAGCGGGCTGTCGCGCAAGCACATTTTCAATGGCATTGACGCCACGCTGACGCGCATGGGGCTGGACTACCTGGACATCTACTACCTGCACCGCGAGGACCACAAGGTGCCGCTGGAGGAGACAGTGCGGGCCATTGGCGACCTGCTGCAGCAGGGCAAGATCCGCTACTGGGGCGTTTCCAACTACCGCGGCTGGCGCATCGCCGAAATCTGCAACCTGGCCGAGCGCCTGGGGGTGGCCAAGCCGGTGGTCAGCCAGCCGCTGTACAACATCGTCAACCGCCAGGCCGAGCCTGAGCAGCTGACTGCGGCGGCCTACCATGGCCTGGGCGTGGTGCCGTTCAGCCCGCTGGCCCGTGGCGTGCTCAGCGGCAAGTACGCACCCGGCGCCGAGCCTGAAGCCGGCAGCCGCGCCGCGCGCCAGGACAAGCGCATCCTCGAAGTGGAATGGCGCCAGGAGTCACTGAGCATCGCCCGGCAAATCCAGGCGTATGTCGAGGCCAAGGGTGTGGGCATGGTCGAGTTCGCGATTGCCTGGGTGCTCAACAACCAGTTGGTCAGCTCGGCGATCGTCGGGCCGCGCACCGAGGCGCAGTGGGACACCTATGCCGGGGCGCTGGCGGTGAAAATCACCGCCGACGATGAGGCGTTCATCGACTCGCTGGTGACGCCGGGGCATGCGTCGACGCCCGGGTTCAATGATGTGGCGCATTTTGTCAGTGGGCGATTGGCTCGGGGCTGAGCCTTGGCGGCACTGGGCAAACCAATACCCATTGGGGAGCCCACCGCCGGGGTGCCGGTCCCCCCTTTCCCCAATCATCCCGGTATCGTGCGCGCCATTGGTTTTCCACCTTTGGAGCGGTAATGAAACTCTTCCACCCCCTGCAGATCGGCCCACTGACACTGCCCAACCGCGTATTCATGGCCCCTCTCACCCGCCTGCGCAGCCGGGAACCCGGCGACGTGCCGACGCCGATGATGGCCGAGTACTACGCCCAGCGTGCCAGCGCGGGGCTGATCATCACCGAGGCCACGCAGATTTCCTTCCAGGCCAAGGGCTATTCAGGCTCGCCCGGCATCCACAGCGCCGAGCAGATTGCCGCCTGGCGCCTGGTCAACGAAGGCATCCACGCCGCAGGCGGCCACAGCGCCGTGCAGGTCTGGCACACCGGCCGGGTCTCGCATACATCGCTGCAACCCGGTGGCGCTGCCCCGGTGGCACCGTCTGCCCTGCCCGCTGAAGCCCGTACCACCTTGCGCGATGAGCAAGGCAACCTGGTACGTGTGCAAACCTCTGCCCCGCGGGCATTGAGCGAAGACGAAATCGCCGGCATCGTCGCCGACTTCGGCCAGGCGGCAGCGAATGCCCGTGAGGCCAACTTCGACTTCATCGAGCTGCATGCCGCTCACGGCTACCTGCTGCATCAGTTCCTGACACCCAGCGCCAACCAGCGTGAAGACCGCTATGGCGGCAGCGTCGAAAACCGCGCCCGCATCGTGCTGGAGGCCGTGGACGCAGCGATTGCCAACTGGAGCGCCGACCGCGTGGCGATCCGCATCTTCCCGCTGGGCGGCTTCAATGGTGTGGACAATGGCGAAGACCAGGAAGCGGCAGGCTCGTACCTGATCCAGGAACTGGCAAAGCGCAACCTTGCCTATCTGCACCTGTCCGAGCCGGACTGGGCAGGCGGTAAACCGCTGCGTGACACGTTCCGTGAGGCGATTCGGGCGGCCTACCCCGGCGTGATCGTGGCAGCCGGCGCTTACACCGCCGAGAAGGCTGAGGGCCTGATCCAGCGCGGCCTGATCGACGCCGCCGCGTTCGGCCGCAGCTTCATTGCCAACCCGGATCTGGTGGCGCGGCTGCAAGCACAAGCCCCTTTGAACGAGCACCGCGCGCAATTCGACTACGCCAACGGGCCGCAGGGGTATACCGATTACCCGTTCCTGCAGCAGGCCTGATCGGTACCGCAGCAACTGAAAAGGGGCCGAACACGGCCCCTTTTTATTTAAGCCCCGGTTTACTCCGCCCGTACTTGCGCGGCCTGCATGCCTTTTTGCCCTTTTTCGGCAACAAAGCTGACCTTCTGGCCTTCTTTCAAAGACTTGAAGCCATCGGACTCAATGGCCTTGAAGTGCACGAACAGGTCATCACCACCCCCATCCGGGGTAATGAAGCCGAAGCCTTTCTCATCGTTGAACCATTTAACAGTTCCGGACTGTCTGTTGGACATGCGCTGAATCCTCGGTCGCTGGCAGCTTGCTGCATGAGTTGAAGGTCACGGGAACCTTGTCGCTTTACAAGGCCCGGGCGTTAACAGTTTCAGCCATACATTGAAAAGGCGCCACTGCCATTTTTGTCAGCGCAGCCAACCCTGCCTGCACAAGGCCTTGTTACCCAAGCGCGCTCAACGCCTGCGCCGCATAGGCGTGCGAGCGCAAACGGGCCAGCGGGTCATGGATCCGGCAATCGATCATCAGTTCATCGGCGCCTGTCTGCTGGATCAGCGAGCGCAGGCCTTCCCTCACCCGCTCCGGCCCACCGGCGATGGTGCATGCCATCACCTGCTCAAGCACTGAACGTTCGTGGGCTGGCAGGCTTTCAACGTACCCTTCCTGCGGTTTGGGCAGCAGGCCGTAACGCCCTACGTGCAGGTCGAGCATCCACTGCCGATGAGAGCTGGCATGGTAATCGGCTTCGGCATCGCTGGCGGCGGCAAACAGGTTCACGCCCACCATCACGTAAGGCTTGGCCAGCTGCGCCGACGGTTGGAAGTTCGCCCGGTAATGGGCCACGGCCTGCAGCAGAAAGCGCGGCGCGAAATGCGAGGCAAAGGCATACGGCAAGCCCAGCTTGGCGGCAAGGTCGGCGCCGAACAGGCTGGAGCCGAGGATCCACACCGGCACGTCATGGGCGCCTGGCACACCACGCACCTGGCGCTTGCCATTGTCGGCCAGGTAGTCGCGCAGCTCGGCGATGTCCTGGGCAAAATCACGTTCGGGCGTGGCGCCGCGCAAGGCACGCACGGTCGGCCCCGAGGTGCCGGGGGCACGGCCCAGGCCAAGGTCGATGCGGCCCGGGTGGAGCGTGTCGAGGGTGCCGAACTGCTCGGCCACCACCAATGGCGCGTGGTTGGGCAGCATGATGCCGCCGGCACCCACGCGGATGTGCCGTGTGGCATTGGCGATTTCGTTGATCACCAGCGAGGTGGCGGCAGAGCCGATGCCGGGCATGTCATGGTGCTCGGCGATCCAGTAACGGCTGTAGGCGTGCTGCTCGACATGGCGGGCCAGTTGGCGGGACTCTTCGATCGCGTCGGCAAAGGTCTTGCCTTCGCCGATCATCACCAGATCCAGTACGGACAGAGCAGTCATGGGGTCTCCAAAGGGATTATCAGTGACGCCAGTGTCCAGCCTGTAGCGCCAAGGATAAACCCAGGTTCAGGCCCTACATTCGGGCCTGATATTCCCCAATCACTGCTCCCAAGGCACGCCCTGCTCCCAGTTGGCGACCAGCATGTCGATGAAACCGCGCACCCGCGGGGACAGGTGGCGCTTGCTCGGGTACACCACGCGAATCGGGTCTGCCGGTGGCCTGTAGGCGTGCAATACCTCCACCAGCGTGCCCGCGCGCAAATCATCGCCGGTGATGTAGGTAGGCAGGTGAATCAGCCCGAAACCTGCCCGCGCGCCGTCCAGCATCGCTTCGGAACTGTCGATGTTGAGCCGCCCGGGTTCCTCGCACAGGTGCAGGCCTTCGGCCGTATGAAAGCGCCAGGGCATGGATTTTTCACCCGCCAGAAAGGCGATCTTGTCATGCCCGTAAAGGTCTGCAGGCACCTGCGGCACACCGTGCTGGCGCAGGTAGTCGGGCGAGGCGCAGGTGACGAACTGTTGCCAGGCCACGGTGCGGGTAAGCAGTTGCGAATCCTCCTTGGGCGCGCCGATACGCACGGCGACGTCCACGCCCTCCTCCACCAGGTCGACGAAACGGTCGGTAAAACGGATGTCGGCACGCAGCTCCGGCCACTGCTTGAGATAGGCATCGAGAATCGGCAACACATGGCGCTGGCCCAACGACAGCGGCGCGGTCAGGCGCAAGGTGCCGGTTGGTTTGCCGCGGCGCTGGGCCATGGTGCTTTCGACCTCGTCCAGGTCGTCGAGGATCTGCCGCCAGCGCTCGAACGCCACCAGGCCCTCGTCGGTCAGGCTCAACTTGCGCGTGGTGCGGTTGAGCAGGCGCACCGCCATGCGCGCTTCCAGCCGGGCGATGCTCTTGCCCACGGCCGAGCGCGTCAGCCCCAGGCTTACCGCTGCAGCGGTGAAACTGCCGGCCTTCGCGGCGCTTACGAAGGCGGCGATGTCGCCGAAGCGGTTGGGTTCCATGGAAGGCTCCTGCGGGTACTGAAGACCGGCTTAAATGGGTGCGTTTTGCCATATTGCAAGGGCAGAGTCACAGCATCCCCTGCAACCCTTTGATGATCAGCAAGTGCAACGGGTAGAACAGATAGCCCCAACGGCCCACCGCTGGCACGGGCCGATCATCGCACCGCAGCAGCAGGCAGCCGAGGGGGATGGCCAACAAGGCGGCGATCATGGTCAACACAGTGACGGGTGCCGTCAGGTGTTCGAGCAACCAGCTGTTGGTCAGGTTGCCGGCCACCGCCAACAGGCACGGCAGCAGCCACGCAACACCACCGCTGTTGCGCGCCACAAGCCAGGCAGCAGGCAACAGTACACCCGGCAAGCCGTACATCAGCTGCGCACTGAACAGCGTCGCGATCAACAAGGCGCCCAGGCCGATCAACCGTGCCTGCAATTGTGGGTGCCACACACCCCAGGCAGCCAGCAGCCCCAACGTCAGCGTCGGGATCACACTGAGCGTCTGCGTGGCAGGGTCCAGCCAGCGATAAGGCCCTTCGGACAGCACTGCGAAGGCCAGCATCCAGCCCACGTAGCGCAGGTTGCCACGGGTGAACAGCTGCCCCTGTGGGCTGCGCCCGACATTGACCGCGATAGCCAGGCAGAACAGCGGGAACGCCAGCCGGCCGACGATGAACAGGCCATCGGCTGCCGGCCAGAGAAAACGCAGATGGTCGGCGACCATGGTCACGATGGCTGTCCACTTGACCAGGTCCAACCCCGCCGAACGCACGCCTCAACGCCCCGGCACGGCGGCCTGGCCGAGATATTTGCTGGCCCAGGCGGCCAGCGGCAGCGGCGGTTGCTGGTCGAAGATGCGCCGCCAGATCAACGCCAGGTCGTGGCTGTTGAACATCGAGCCCACCCCGGCGCCCTGCCATGCGGTTGGCGTGTGAGCGACCCAGTGCCCCTGCGCGTCGCGTTGGGCCATGTTGAAGCGGAAGGTGTAATTACCCGGGATGCCCATGCGCAGGTCGGTGACCACCAGTGCGCCGTTCACTTCGTCGTAGCGCAGCCAGTCATCGGTAAACCAGCGCAGGCGCTGCAGCAGCGGCGCGTCGGCCAGGGCCTCGGCGAGCGGCAGGTTGCGTGGCAGGCGCTGCATTTCCGGGGGTTCGCGGTCGAACGTGCTGCTGACGCCTTCGTAATAATCGCCCTCGGGGGTTTTCGCCAGCACCCGCCAGACCAGGCTGTTGAAGGCGATCGGCACCGCGCGCACGCTGCTGACGGCAATGCCCTGCTGGTCCAGCGCAGCCTGGAAGCGCTGCTCGGCGGCCATGCGGCTGGCAAGGCCGAAGCCCAGGTAGGCCGTGCTGAATACCAGCGCCAGGCTCAACAGGCGCACGGCCCTGCCGCTGACGCCCTTGAGCGCGGCGTAAAGCACGGCAGCCAGCAGTGGCACGGTGTACACCGGGTCGATGATGAATACCGAGGCCCAGCTTAGCGGGGTGAAGTGCAGCGGCCAGAACAGCTGGGTGCCGTACACGGTGAATGCGTCCAGAATCGGGTGCGTGACCAGCACCAGCCAGAACGCCAAAAACAGCCTGGGCAAGGTGTAGCCCTTGTCGGGCCAGCGCCTGCGGCCTTGCCAGTTGACCAGCCACGCCAGCAGCAGGGCCAACCCGGTCAGGACGAAGATGGAGTGCGAGAAGCCCCGGTGGAAGGTCATCTGCGATACCGGGTCGGCGTAGCGGATAACCACGTCGAGGTCTGGCACGGTGCCAAGGAGCGCACCGTAGATGAGCGAGCGACGGCCCTGTATGCGGCCGAGCACCGTGCCCTGCAGGGCGGCGCCGAGTACGGCTTGGGTGATGGAGTCCAAGGGAAGGCTTCCTGAATGGGCAATACGGAAACCTAACCCTCGAACAGCCCGTGGTGCAAATACTGCTGTGTGACAACGCTTGGCAACGTCTGGGGCGCGCACTCTGGGGACGGTGGTGGATGGCAAGGGCTCTGCCCTTCATCGCCGGCAAGCCGGCCCCGCCCAGACCGTGCTGAATTCAAGGCCTGCGCTGTAGCTGTGCCGACGATTGCACCTCAGCCTTCCTGCAGGGCCCGAGGCCGCCCGCTGCGCTGCTCCTCCGTGCTTGCCTGGGCCTTTTGCAGCTGGAAGTCGAACTTCAGCTCGGCATAGCGCCCCTGGGCACCGTCACGGAACACCACCTCACCCACCAGCCCATCACGAGTGGCATAGGCGAAGTCATCCCACAGGTATTTGTCCCCGGACAGGTTGATCTGGGTGGTCAGGTGCCGATGCCCGGGCGCCGAGATGAAGAAGTGCACATGCGCCGGGCGCTGGCCATGGCGGCCGAGCTGGTCCAGGCATTCCTGGGTCGGGCCCTGGGGGTCGCAGCCATAGCCCGACGGCACGATCGAGCGGGCGCGGTAGCGGCCTTCGGCATCGGTGACGATGCGCCGGCGCAGGTTGTACGCGGACTGGCTCTGGTCGAAGAACGAATAAGTGCCACGCGTATTGGCGTGCCACAGGTCGACCGTGGCACCGGCCAGCGGCTGGCCTTGGGGGTCGAGCACCTGGCCTTCGAGGAACATGACCGTGGCCACGCCCTCCTCGCTGCCGTCGTCCATGCGCACTTCGCCCTGCGCAATCGGCGCACCGGCGACGTACAGCGGCCCTTCGATGGTGCGCGGGGTGCCGCCGGTGAGGCCGGCCTCGGCATCTTTGGCATCTTGCAGCAGGTCGAGGAAGTGCTCGATACCCAGGCCCGCCACCAGCAGCCCGGCCTCGCCACGCCCACCTAAACGGTTTAGGTAGTCGACGGCGTGCCAGAACTCGTCTTCGCTGATGTCCAGGTCTTCAATCAGGCGGGCAGTGTCCTGCAGCACGCGCTGAATGATGCGCTTGAGGCGCGGGTTGCCTGCGTCGTTGCCAAAACCTGCAGCTTGCTCAAAGAACGCCTGGGCGTCGGCAGTGTGGGAAATCTTCACGGTCATGGGGCTTACCTCGTCTTGTTCTTGTGCAGAAGGCTGGGGTTCAGCGGTCGTCGGCGTGGATCGACGACGGGTGTCGGCACAGGCCATCGACCTCGATGTCCATGTACGGGAACAGCGGCAGCTGCATCAGCGTGTCGTGCAGCGCCTCGACGCTGGGCACGTCGAACACGCTGTAGTTGGCGTAGTGCCCGGCGATGCGCCAAAGGTGGCGCCAGGTGCCCTCGCGCTGTAGGCGCTGGGCCAGCTCCTTTTCGTCGGCCTTCAGCTGTGTGGCCTTGGCCGGGTCCATGTCGGGCGGCAGTTTCACGGTCATCTTCACGTGGAACAGCATGGGGGTTCTCCTTACTCTGAGGCGAAGCAGGCGCCGCGGTGGGTGGCACGGGCGCCGCCGGTGTTCGCGGGGCAAGCCCGCTCCCACAGGTGCTGCGCCAATTTGGAATCAGCGGCGGGCGAAGCGCGCCAGCTGGGTTTCGTTCAAGCTCAGGCCAAGGCCCGGGGTACGCGGCACGTGCAGCTGGAAGTCGCGGTACTGCGGCGGCTCGTTGACGATTTCTTCGGTGAGCAACAGCGGCCCGAACAGCTCGGTGCCCCAGGTCAGCTGGCGCAGGGTGAGGAAGGCATGGGCCGAAGCCAACGTGCCGATCGTGCCTTCGAGCATGGTCCCGCCGTACAGTGCGATGCCGGCTGCCTCGGCGATCTGCGCCGTGCGTAGCACTGCACGTGGCCCGCCGTTCTTGGCAATTTTCAAGGCGAAGATGCTGGCAGCACCGTCGGCGGCCAGGCTGAAGGCGTCCTCGACGCTTTCGATGGATTCGTCGGCCATGATCGGCGCCGGGCTGCGCTGGTTCAGGCGAACCTGCCCGCCACGGTTGACGCGCGAGATCGGCTGCTCGATCAGGTCGATGCCGTTGTCGCCCAGCACCTGGCACGCGCGGATGGCCTGTGACTCGTCCCAGTACTGGTTGACATCGACCCGCACGCTGGCGCGCTCGCCCAGTTCGCGCTTGATCGCCACCACGTGGTTCAAGTCCTGCTGCAGCGGGTTGGCACCGATCTTCAGCTTGAACACGCGGTGGCGGCGAACCTCCAGCATGTGTTCGGCTTCGGCGATGTCGCGGGCGGTGTCGCCGCTGGCCAGGGTCCAGGCCACTTCCAGGCTGTCGCGCACCCGCCCGCCAAGCAGCTCGCTAACCGCCAGGCCAAGGCGCTTGCCCTGGGCGTCGAGCAAGGCGCTCTCGATGCCGGACTTGGCAAAAGTGTTGCCCTTGGCCAACTTGTCGAGCTTGAGCATGGCGGCGTTGATGTTGTCCGCCGGCAGGCCGATCAGCGCCGGCGCCAGGTGCGCATCGATGTTGGCCTTGATGCCCTCGGGGCTCTCGTAGCCGTAGGCCAGGCCGCCGATGGTGGTGGCCTCGCCGATGCCTTCGACGCCGTCGCTGCAGCGCAGGCGCAGCACCACCAGGGTCTGTTGCTGCATCGTGTGCATGGCCAGCTTGTGCGGGCGGATCGTGGGCAGGTCGACGATCAGCGCCTCCAGCCGGTCAATGGTCGGGCTTGTCATGCAAGAGCTCCAGTTAGGTCAGCGATGAAATGGAGTGTGCTGGGGGGAGCCTCAGCCGAGGTCGCCGCCCCCTACCGGCAGGGTCACACCGGTGATGTAGGAGGCCTCGTCCGAGGCCAGGAAAAGGATCGCGCCGACCTGTTCGTCGATGCTGCCGTAGCGGTGCATCAGGCTGCTGTCGAGGGTCTGCTCGACGATCTGCTGGTACCAGCGTTTGTCCTGCTCGCTCTGCTCGGCCTGGTTGCGCGGCACGCGCCGGGGTGGCGCTTCGGTGCCGCCCGGCGCGGTGGCGTTGACACGGATGCCCCGGCCGGCGGTTTCGAAGGCCAGGCAGGCGGTAAGCGCGTTGACGCCGCCCTTGGCTGCGCCATAGGGCACGCGGTTGACTCCGCGGGTGGCGATGGACGAGACGTTGACGATGGCGCCGCTGCCGCGTTCGAGCATGTAGGGCAGCGCCGCGTGGCAGCACCACAGGGTGGGGAACAGCGAGCGGCGCACTTCGGCCTCGATCTGCGCCACTTCATAGTGTTCGAACGGCTTGGCCCAGATGGTGCCGCCGACGTTGTTGACCAGGATGTCGAGGCGGCCGAAGGCCTGCACTGCCGTGGCCATGACCTGGGCGCAGTCGGTGGGCTGCTCGAGATCGGCGATGAGAGTCAGCATGCCCTCCCCGGCCAGTTCGTGGACCAGCTCGGAGCGGTCAACCGCCACCACCTGCGCGCCTTCGGCCTTGAGCCGCCAGCACACGCCACGGCCGATGCCTTGCGCGGCGCCGGTGACCAGGGCGACTTTGCCTTCAAATCTTGCATTCATTGGTAGTTCTCCATGCTGACGCTCCCACAAAGGCGGCCCCGAGCAACTTCAGGCCGCTGCGGCGAATTTCTCGAAGTAGAAGTTGGCCGGGGTAATGCCCTGTTCACGGATGTACTGGCTCACCGCCTCGACCATCGGCGGCGGCCCGCACAGGTACACATCCACATCCCCGCCATTGAGGTGCTGCGGCGCGATGTGCTGGGTCACGTAGCCTTTCTGCGGGTACTGGCTGTCGGGGTTGGCCACGCAGGCGCTGAAGGTGAAGTTGGGGATACGCGCGGCCAGCGCCTGCAGGCGGTCCAGCTCGACCAGGTCGAAATCGTTGGTCACCCCGTAGATCAGGTGCAACGGGTGCTCGCTGCCCTGCTCGGCAATCTTCTCCAGCATCGCCGTGAACGGCGCCAGGCCCGTACCACCGGCCAGCAGCAACAGCGGGCGCCGAATCGGCCGCAGGTAGAAGCTGCCCAAAGGGCCCGCCAGGCTCATGCTGTCGCCGGCCTTGGCCAGGCTGGTAAGGAAGCTGCTCATCAGGCCGCCGGGCACGTTGCGGATCAGGAAGCTGACCTCGCCGTCCTTCTGCAACGAGCTGAAGGAATAGGCGCGGCTCTGGTCGCTGCCGGGCACGCTGAGGTTGACGTACTGCCCCGGCAGGAAGGCCAGGCCGCTCAGCGACTCACCCTTGATTGACAGGGCGATGGTGCTGGCCGACAACTGGCGCACGTCGCTGATGGCGGCCTGGAAGCTGGCCTGCTCGGTCTTGCACACCTGCGAAGACGCCGGGATGCGCACAACGCAGTCGCTTTCGGCGCGCATCTGGCAGGTCAGCACGTAGCCTTCGGCGATTTCATCTTCACTCAGGGCGTCTTCGATGAAGTTGTCGCCCAGGTCGTAGCGGCCAGACTCTGCCTTGCATTTGCAGGTGCCGCAGGCACCGTCGCGGCAGTCCAGGGGGATGTTGATGCCTTGGCGGTAGGCGGCATCGGCCACGGTTTCATGGCCGTTGGCCTCGATGAAGCGGGTGACCCCGTCTTCGAAATTAAGCGCGATCTGGAAGCTCATGTTGCACCTCGCGGGCGAACCTGGCCGCGGCGCGCCTTGGGGCACACCGGGCAGTTCGCGTTACCTCGGATCAGATGTGGTAGATGTCGATGACCTGACGCACGTAGTCGTTCTTCAGCACTACCTTCTTGGCCTTGATCAGCGGCTGTTCGCCGCGCAGGTCGAGGGTGTAGAAGCTGCTGCCGAAGTAGCTGTCGGTGGTCTTGTAGCGAAAGCTCAGGGTGTGCCAGTTGAAGCGCACCCGGCAGTGGCCGTCGCCCTGCTCGACGATCTCGATGTTGCTGATGTTGTGCGAGGTGCGGGTGTCGGGCACGGTCGCGCTGGAGCGCTCGGTTTTGATGCGAAACACCCGGTCCTCGAGGCCGCCACGGTTGCCGTACCAGATCAGCGAGATCTCGCTTTGCGGGTCTTCGGTGAGGCGGTCGTCGTCATCCCATGCGGGCATCCAGAAAGTGGCGTCGCTGGCATACAGATCCAGCCACTGGTCCCACTGGGCGTCGTCCAGGTAGCGCGCTTCGCGGTAGAGGAAGTCGCGCACGGTGTCATGCAGGTTCATTGCACGGCCTCCACGGGGATCAGTTGCTGCTCGTCCTTGAGGGCCTGGATCATGGTGTCCTGCCAGTACTTGTGCTGCAGCACGAACAGCCCTTCATCTTCGGTGCGCACGCCGGACAGCAACGGTTGCAGTTCGATTTCCCTGGCTGCCTCATCGGCGCCTTCGACCCAATGTTTCGCGCCGCGGCTCATGTCGTTCCAGCCAGTACCGCCACCGTAGCCGGTCTGGCAGGAGCGGAATTCTTCCAGGTCATCCGGGGTGGCCATACCACTGACGTTGAAGAAGTCTTCGTATTGGCGAATCCGCTTGGCGCGGGCATCGGCGCTCTCGCCTTTGGGCGCGATGCAGTAGATGGTGATTTCGGTCTTGTTCACCGAAATAGGCCGGGCAACGCGGATCTGCGAGCTGAACTGGTCCATCAGGTACACGTTCGGGTACAGGCACAGGTTGCGCGAATTTTCGATCATCCAGTCGGCGCGCGCCTGGCCAAAGTCGGCGGCCAGCTGTTCGCGGCGCTCGTAGGCCGGGCGGTCTTCGGGGTTGGCCCAGCGGGTCCACAGCAGCAGGTGGCCGTGGTCGAAGGAATAGAAGCCGCCGCCCTGCTTGGCCCAGGACCCGGCGCTCATGGTCTTGATCTGCTCACCCGCCTCGCGCTGCTTGCGCTGGCCCTGAGTGGCGGCGTAGTTCCAGTGCACGGAGCTTACGTGGTAGCCGTCGGCGCCGTTTTCGGCGGTGAGCTTCCAGTTGCCTTCGTAGATGTACGAACTGGCCCCGCGCAGTACCTCCAGGCCTTCGGGGGACTGGTCGACGATCATGTCGATGATCTTGGCCGACTCACCCAGGTGCTCGACCAGCGGCTTGACGTCGGCATTCAGGCTGCCGAACAGGAAACCCCGGTACGACTCGAAGCGGGCCACCTTGGTCAGGTCGTGGGAGCCGTCGCAGTTGAAGCTGTCGGGGTAGCCGGCGTTGCTCGGGTCCTTGACCTTGAGCAGCTTGCCGCTGTTGTTGAAGGTCCAGCCGTGGAACGGGCAGGTGTAGCTTGCGCGGTTGCCGCGCTTGTGCCGGCACAGCATGGCACCACGGTGGCTGCAGGCGTTGAGGAAGGCATTGAGCTCACCGTCCTTGTTGCGCGCGATGAACACCGGCTGGCGCCCCATGGTCAGGGTGAGAAAGTCGTTTTTCTCGGGGATCTGGCTTTCGTGGGCCAGGTAGATCCAGTTGCCCTCGAAGATGTGCTTCATCTCCAGGTCGAACAACCGTGGGTCGGTGAACATCTCGCGCTTGCAGCGGTAGATGCCCTGTTCACGGTCGTCCTCGAGCATGGCATTGAGGTAGTCGAATCCCAGGGACATGGCCGGGGTCTCCATTGTTATTGTTCAGACCGGGTCAGGTTAGGGGCTGCACCACGCCGGCAATATCCGCCTGCTGCACAGCACTATCCAGTTTGTGCAGATATCGACGCCATAGCATTTATCCATTGAACGGCGTGTACCACCTGAAGTAAGCTCGGGCTCATTCACTGGAGAGCAACATGCCGAAACACACCCGCAACCACGCCAACCACACCGGTCGCACCCTGCGCCCAGTGCTGGCCGTTGCTGGCTGCAAGGCTGCTGCGAGCTTTTATTTTGGGTATTGGTTTAGCCACTAGGCGCCGATACCCACACGGCGCCCACCTTCGAGGGGCCGCCGAACATGAGAATACTCAAACCCCCGGTCGGCTCCCCGACCGGGGGTTTTGCTTTTCAGGCCTTTCAAAATTACTGATTCACCTTGAGGACACTGCCATGAACTACGCCACTTATTACTACGCAAGCACCTACGCCTGGCGATTTAGCCAATCCCGTTCGGGCCAGCCTGCCGCCTCCGACCGGTCCATCCGTGGTGGCAATGCTGCAGCCAATGTGAATTCAACGATCAGTCGAACACCTCGATAGGGGCCGACCGCGCGGGCCAGAGCCCGCCGTCCGCCCAGGGAACCTACGCCATGCACGCTTCGAACCTCGCTCTGCCCCTGACCCAGCCCCACGCTGCCAACACCACCGTCAGCCGCCGCCTGCCCAGCCCGCACCTGCTCAAGCAGCAGATGCCGCTGACCGTCGAACACGCCCAGCAAGTCCAGGCCCAGCGCCAGGCCATCCGCGCCATCCTCGAAGGCCGCGACCCGCGCCTGCTGGTTGTTGTCGGCCCGTGCTCGATCCACGACCCACGTTCGGCCCTGGAATACGCCGACCGCCTGGCCGCCCTCAGCCGCGAAGTGGATGACAAGCTGCTGCTGGTGATGCGCGCCTACGTGGAAAAACCGCGCACCACGGTGGGCTGGAAAGGCCTGGCCTACGACCCACACCTCGATGGCAGCGACGACATGCATGCCGGCATCGCCTTGTCCCGTGGCTTGATGCTGAACATGATCGAACGCGGCCTGCCGATCGCCACCGAGCTGCTGCAGCCGATGGCGGCCGGCTACTTCGACGACCTGCTGGGTTGGGCGGCGATTGGTGCGCGCACCACCGAGTCGCAAGTGCACCGTGAAATGGTCAGCGGCCTGGAGCTGCCGGTCGGTTTCAAGAACGGCACCGACGGCGGCGTGGCCATTGCCTGCGACGCCATGCGCAGCGCCGCCGCCCCGCACCGCCACTTCGGCATGGATGCGCAAGGCTACCCAGCGATCATCGAGACCTTGGGCAACCCGGACACCCACCTGGTGCTGCGCGGTGGCCACAAAGGCCCGAACTACGACGCCACCAGCATTGCCCAGGCCCGCCAAGGGCTGGCCAAGGCCGGCCTGCAGGCACGGATCATGGTCGATTGCAGCCATGCCAACAGCGCTAAAGACCCGGCGCGTCAGCCGGCTGTGTTCGAGGACGTGCTGGCCCAGCGCCTGGGCGGCGATACGTCGATTGTCGGGGTAATGCTCGAAGGCCATCTGTTCGATGGCTGCCAGGCACTGGGCAAAGGCCCGCTGAAGTACGGCGTGTCGATTACCGATGGCTGCCTGGGCTGGGAAGCAACGCAAAGCCTGCTGCGTGAGGCTGCGGCACGGCTGTAGGAAGCGTACAGCAAGCCTTGCGAGACATTTCCCAAGCAAGTGCGCTAGGCTTGCCCTTTTCACCCAAGGAGTAGTACCCCATGGCACGCGCAACCGCCCGCCACATCCTCGTCAGCAGCGAAGACAAATGCAACGAGCTCAAAGCCCAGATCGAAGCCGGTGCCGACTTCGCTGAAATCGCCAAAGCCAATTCCACCTGCCCGTCCAGCCGCCAGGGCGGTGACCTGGGCGCGTTCGGCCCAGGCCAGATGGTAAAGGAATTCGACACTGTGGTGTTCAGCGCCCCGATCAACACCGTGCAAGGCCCGGTGAAGACCCAGTTCGGTTACCACCTGCTGGAAGTGACCAGCCGTCAGGACTAAGTCCTCACTGGCGATGAATATCCTTGTAGGAGCGGGCTTGCCCGCGATGAGGCCCGAGCAGGCAACGCCGTTGTCTGGCCGGGCCTTATCGCGGGCAAGCCCGCTCCTACAGGGTTTTCTGGGCTTGTTACTGGCGTGCATGAGCCTTGCGGCCCTGGCTGCCCCCACCCACGCCCTCACCGTCTACGGCGAAACACCCCGCTACGCTGAAAGCTTCCGCCACTTCGACTACGTCAACCCCGACGCCCCCAAGGGCGGTACCCTGCGCCGCTCGGCCATGGAGATCGGCCAGTTCGACCATATTCTGCCCTACATCGACAAAGGCACCGGCGTCAGCGAGGTCGACGGTTGGCTGTATGCCCCACTGGCGGTGCGCTCGTTCGATGAACCCTACACCGTCTATGGCCTGATCGCCCGGCGCATGGAGCGCGGCCCGCAAGACGCCTGGCTGCGTTTCGAGATCGACCCCAAGGCCACCTTCGCCGACGGCAAGCCGGTACGCGCCGAAGATGTGCGCTTCAGTTTCGAGAAACTGATGAGCCAGGGCAGCCTCAAGTACCGCACCCAGTTCGCCGACGTCACCGGTGTTACCGTCGAAGGCCCGCACCGCGTACGCTTCGACTTCAAGCAGCCCCACGGCCGCGCCTTGGCGCTGGACCTCGCCAGCCTGCCGGTGCTGCCCGAACACGATTGGCAACAGCGCGACTTCGCCAACGGCGCCGGCTTCGACACGCCGGTCGGCAGTGGCCCGTACCGCATCGGGCGCATCGACAACGGCCGCAGCATCACCTTCGAGCGCGACCCGCGCTGGTGGGCCAAGGACCTGCCGGTAAACCGCGGCCGCTTCAACTTCGAGCGTATTCGCGTCGAATTTTTCGGCGACACCGAAGTGGCGCGCCAGGTGCTAAAGGGCGGTGGCTACGACTACAACCGCGAGTTTTCCGCAACCGCCTACACCCTCGGCTACAACGGCGCACAACTGGACGACGGCCGCTTGCAGCGCGCCCACCTGGGCCCGGCCAAGCCACAGACCGCCCAGGGGTTCGTGTTCAACCTCGACCAGCCGCAGTTCAAGGACCGCCGCGTGCGCCAGGCACTGGCCATGCTCTGGGACTTCGAATGGAGCAACCGGCAGATGATGCGCAACCTGTACATCCGCCAGCAGAGCGTGTTTGCCAACACCCCGCTGGCCGCGCGCGCGCTGCCCGATGCCAGCGAGCTGCGACTGCTCGAACCGCTGCGCGGCAAGGTGCCGGACGAGGTTTTCAGCCAGGTGTTCACGGCACCGGTAACCGATGGGTCGGGGATCATCCGCACGCAACAGTTGCAGGCGCTGGCCTTGCTCGAACAAGCGGGCTGGCACCCGGAAAATGATCGGCTAGTGAACGCCGCCAGTGAGCCTCTGGCGTTCACCTTCCTCAATGGGCAGTCCGGCCTCGAGCGCCTGCTGCTGCCATGGAAGCGCAACCTGGCGCAGATCGGCATCACCCTGAACATCCGCAACGTCGACTCGGCGCAGTACGTCAACCGCGTCATGGCCCGCGATTACGACATGATCGTCACCGGCTATGCGACCACACTGTCGCCGGGCGCCGAGCTGTACAACTACTTCGGCTCTGCGGCGGCCAACGACCCGGGTTCCAACAACCTGATGGTGCTCAAAGACCCCGCAGTCGACACCCTGATAGACGGGCTGGTGCGCGCCGACACCCAGGCCGACATGCTGCGCCACGCCCACGCGCTGGACCGGGTGCTGCAATGGAACTACTACTGGATCCCCAACTATTACCCGCCGGGCAGCTCGACCGTGTGGTGGAACCGCTTCGGCCTGCCCAAGGTGCAGCCCGCCTATGACGAAGGCCTGGACAGCTGGTGGGAAGTCAGCCCCAGCGCGCTGACCAACGCACAGATGGCCGAGCGCCAAAAGGCCAAGCCATGACGGCCTATATCCTGCGGCGCCTGCTGCTGATCATCCCCACGCTGCTGGCGATCCTGCTGGTCAACTTCGCCATTGTTCAGGCCGCCCCCGGTGGCCCCGTGGAGCAGGCCGTGGCCAGGCTGCAAGGCATCGGCGGCGGTGCCCCGGGGGCGCGCACTGAAGTGATGCACGGTGAATCCCGCGCCACCCGTGGCCTGGACCCGAAACTGATCGAAGAGATCAAGCGCCAGTACGGCTTCGACAAGTCGGCCCCCGAGCGCCTGTGGCTGATGCTCGGCCAATACGCGCGGCTGGACTTCGGCCAGAGCTTCTTCCGCGGTGCCAAGGTCACCGACCTGATCCTCGACAAGCTGCCGGTGACGTTGTCGCTGGGTTTCTGGGCCACGCTGATCACCTACCTGGTGTCGATCCCGCTGGGCATCCGCAAGGCCGTGCGCCACGGCAGCCGCTTCGACGCCTGGAGCAGCGCGCTGATCGTGATTGGCTACGCCCTGCCCTCGTTCCTGTTCGCCCTGCTGCTGATCGTGCTGTTCGCCGGCGGTACCTCGCTGAACTGGTTCCCCGTACGCGGCCTGGTATCTGACGACTTCGACCAGCTCAGCCTGCTGGGCAAGGTCGCCGATTACTTCTGGCACCTGGTATTGCCGGTGGGTGCGCTGGTGATCGGCGGGTTCGCCACGCTGACGCTGCTGACCAAAAATGCCTTCCTTGACGAAATCTCCCGCCAGTATGTGGTCACCGCTCGGGCCAAAGGCCTGAGCGAGCGCCGGGTGCTTTACGGGCATGTGTTGCGCAACGCCATGCTGCTGGTGCTGGCGGGGTTGCCGCAGGCGTTGATCACGGTGTTTTTTGCAGGCTCGCTGCTGATCGAGGTGATTTTCTCGCTCGATGGCCTGGGGCGCATGAGTTACGAGGCGGCGGTGTCGCGGGATTACCCGGTGGTGTTCGGCACGTTGTTCATCTTCACCCTGGCGGGCCTGCTGATCCGCCTGATCGGCGACTTGTCGTACACCCTGCTCGACCCACGCATCGACTTCGACGCGAGGAGCCGCTGATGCTCTCGCCGGTATCGCGTCGCCGCCTGCAGCGTTTTCGCCGCAACCGCCTGGGTTGGGTGTCGCTGTGGCTGTTCGCCGGCCTGTTGCTGCTTAGCCTCGGGGCGGAGCTGGTGGCCAATGACAAGCCTTTGCTGCTTGGCTACAAGGGCGAGCTGTACGTGCCGGCGCTCAAGCGCTACAGCGAACAGCAGTTCGGTGGCCAGCTGCCGTTCCAGCCTGATTACCGCAGCGCCTATGTGCGCCAGCTGATCGAGGGCCAGGGTGGCTGGATGCTGTTTGCGCCCATCCCGTTCAGCGCCGACACCCCCAACTATGACCTGCAGGTGCCCACCCCCAGCCCGCCGAGCAGTGGCAACTGGCTGGGCACCGACGACCAGGGCCGCGACGTGCTGGCGCGGGTGTTGTACGGTACCCGGGTGTCGCTGCTGTTCGCCTTCGCCCTGACCGTGGTCAGCGTGCTGATTGGCGTGGTCGCCGGCGCCTTGCAGGGCTACCACGGCGGGTGGGTCGACCTGCTTGGGCAGCGTGTGCTGGAGGTATGGTCGGGGTTGCCGGTGCTGTATCTGCTGATCATTCTGAGTGGCTTCGTCGAGCCGGACTTCTGGTGGTTGCTGGGCATCATGGCGCTGTTTTCGTGGTTGACGCTGGTCGATGTGGTACGCGCCGAGTTCCTTCGCGGGCGCAACCTGGAATACGTCAAGGCTGCCCGCGCCCTGGGGCTGCGGGACAGCCAGGTGATGTTCCGGCACATCCTGCCCAACGCACTGAACGCCACGCTGACCTACGTGCCGTTCATGCTGACCGGGGCCATCACCACGTTGACCGCATTGGACTTTCTGGGCTTTGGCATGCCGGCCGGGAGCGCTTCGCTGGGTGAGCTGGTGACGCAGGGCAAGCAGCACCTGGAGGCGCCGTGGCTGGGCTTTACTGCATTCTTTGCACTGGCGGTGATCCTGTCGTTGCTGGTGTTTATCGGGGATGCCTTGCGGGAGGCGTTTGATCCGCGGCGGTAGTGCGCAGCGGCCCTATCGCGGGCATTTCGTTGCAAGGAGGATTGGCATGACACTCAGAGGTAAAACTGCACTGGTCACCGGTTCCACCAGTGGCATCGGGCTGGGCATCGCCCAGGTCCTGGCGCGCGCCGGAGCCAACATTCTGCTCAACGGGTTTGGCGACCCCGCAGCGGCGCTGGCCGAGGTTGCGCAGCATGGCGGCAAGGCTGCGCACCACCCGGCCGACCTTGCCGATGTGGCCCAGATCGAAGCACTGTTCGCCTTCGCCGAGCGCGAGTTCGGCGGCGTCGATATTCTGGTCAACAACGCGGGTATTCAGCACGTCGCGCCGGTCGAGCAGTTCCCGGTGCAAAGCTGGGACAAGATCATCGCCCTGAACCTGTCAGCGGTGTTCCACGGCACGCGCCTGGCGCTGCCGGGCATGCGTAAGCGCGAATGGGGGCGGATCATCAACATCGCCTCGGTGCATGGGCTGGTCGGCTCCACCGGCAAGGCGGCGTACGTGGCTGCCAAGCACGGCGTGGTCGGCCTGACCAAGGTGGTGGGGCTTGAAACGGCCACCGGTAACGTCACCTGCAACGCTATCTGCCCGGGCTGGGTGCTGACCCCGCTGGTGCAGAAGCAGATCGACGAACGCGCCGCCAAGGGTATTGACCCGCAGCAAGCGCAGGCGGATCTGCTGGCCGAGAAGCAGCCTTCATTGGCCTTCGTCACGCCTGAGCACCTGGGTGAACTGGTACTATTCCTGTGCAGCGAGGCCGCAAGCCAGGTCCGCGGCGCCGCCTGGAACGTCGATGGTGGCTGGCTGGCCCAGTGATGGCCGGCCTGGGCCTGGCGCTGGTCTGGCACCCGTTCAATTGCAAGGAGGCCGTATGCGCCCAACCCCACTGTCCGTGATTTTGGCCCTGACCCTGGCTGCCGCCGCCCCGGCGATGGCCGCCAGCCTCAAGGACGTCGCACCCTACCCCGATGCAGAAAAAGGCTTCACCCGGCAGGTGATCCACCTGCCGGCACAAGCCGATGAATACGCCTACAAGCTGGAAATTCTGGCTGGCAAGACGCTGGAGGTCGACTGCAACCGCCAGCGCCTGGCCGGCAGCCTGGAAGAGCGTACCCTCGAAGGCTGGGGCTACACCTACTACCGCCTGGACAAGGTCGGCGGCCCGGCCAGCACCCTGATGGCTTGCCCGGATGGCAAGAAGAAAATGGACTTCGTGCCGGTAGTCGGTGAAGGTTTCATGCTGCGCTACAACAGCAAGCTGCCGGTCGTGGTGTATGTGCCGGAAGGTGTCGAGGTGCGGTATCGCGTGTGGTCGGCGTCGCAGGACGTGAAGAAGGCCAAGGTGGAATAAGTACCCCCCCGCCTTGCCAACCCCCAGGTTGCTCGTGCAGTTGCGTGACCGCACGCAGCTGCGCGATCAGGCATAATGGCGCCCTTTTTTTTATCCCGAAGTACAGGTGTCCCATGAAAGCTCAAGCCCGCCACATCCTGGTCAAGACCGCTGACGAAGCCGAAAAGCTCAAGCAGCGCATCGCCAACGGCGAAGCCTTCGACGTGTTGGCCAAGAAGTTTTCCACCTGCCCTTCGGGCAAGCGCGGCGGCGACCTGGGCGAAGTGCGCCCCGGGCAGATGGTGGGCGCGATCGACCAGGTAATCTTCAAAAAGCCATTGCGCGTGGTGCACGGGCCGATCAAGAGCAAGTTCGGTTACCACCTGGTGCAGACGTTCTATCGCGACTGATAGCGACGCGCCACCTAGCATTTCTGCCAGTTGTCCACTGGCGGGCATTTACATACAAAGCAGGCAGGGCCGGTGTAACCCCCATTGGGGGGGCGCCAGGTAGTGGTCCCTCTCACATGGACACGGAGACCTGCCGATGCGTTTTCCTCACTTGCTGGCCGCTGCCGCGTTACCCCTGCTTGCCCTGCCTGCCGCGATTCACGCTGAGAACCTGACTGTCTCGGCCGGCGACACCTTGGGTGCCGTGGTGCAGACACCGGCCATCGATGACTTCACCATGACAGGCGGCACGGTTCAGTCACTGAACCAGGGTGAAAGCTACGACACCTTCAGCATGGCCGACGGGCGCATCATCGGTGCCTTCGAAGACGGCGACCGGGCCATTTTCAGTGGCGGGCGCATCGGCCGGGTGGACCTGAAACTCGCCAACAACTATTTCGAAATGTCCCAGGACACAGCCGTAGCGACCCTCATCGATGGCAACCTGGTGAGCGGTTTCGGCAACGACACCATCATCCTGCGCGGTGGCACCATCGGTGGAAACATCAGCACCAGTGGCGGTGTGGATACGATCACCATCAGTGGCGGCGCCTTGCGCGGCAACGTACTGGCCAGTGCCGGCGACGACGTTTTCAATTGGTCGGGCGGCAGCATCGGTGGCCGGGTCGACATGGGCCTGGGCAATGACCAGGCCACTATCAGCAACCTCGACGCCAACACCCTGGTCAACACGCTGGACGGCGGTGACGGCAATGACAGTTTGCGCTTCAGTAACAGCCAGGTGGCGGGCGGCGTGCTGTATCCCAACTGGGAGACGATCAGCCTGACCGACAACAGCGTCCTCACACTCAACGACACGATGACGCTGGGCGATGCCAATAGCGCAACGGGCACGTTGAGCCTTGATGGCAGCAGCGCGTTGCGTTCCCGCCAGGGCACGGTTGCGGCGTTCACCGAAGGGCAACGCGCAACGCTAATCAACGCCGGCACAATTGACTTGAGCGGCGGCAACGATGCGCAGGGGCGCCTCACGATCAAGGGTGATTACCAAGGCAACGATGGCGTATTGCGTGTGAACAGCGTGCTGGCCGGTGACAACGCTGCCTCCGACCGGCTGGTGGTCAGCCAGGGCGCCATCAGCGGCAGCACCCGCCTGCTGGTCAACAACCTGGGCGGCGCGGGTGCGGCCACGCCGCAAAACGGTATCCAGGTGGTCGAAGCCCGCGACGGCGCCACTAGCAGCGCCACCGCCTTCACCCAAACGCAGACATTGTCGGCAGGTGCCTACGATTACCGGCTGTTCAAAGGCGGTGTCACCGCAGGTTCGGAAAACAGCTGGTTCCTGCGTTCCACGCTGGTGGCGGCACCGCCGGTCACCCCCGTGCCGCCAGAGCCAAGCGTACCGGTTAACCCCGGCACTGACCCCACCGAGGAGCCGGCGGCCACGCCGCCGGTGGCAGCACCCGCCCCTGGCCAGGCCGAGCTGCCTGCCCCGGTAGCCGGCGTCAGCACGCCGCTGTACCGCCCCGAAGTACCGGTTTACGCGGCTGCCCCACGCGGCGCCGCCCTTATCGCCCGCCAGGCCCTTGGCACGTTCCACCAGCGCCAGGGCGATCAGCAGTTGCTCGACGGCCAGGGTGGCCTGCCCGCAGCCTGGGGCCAAGCCTATGGCGGCACCTTGCGCCAGCAATGGAGTGGTACGGTCAGCCCGAGCCTGGACGGCGACCTGTACGGCTTCAAGGTAGGCCAGGACCTGTATGCCCGCGTCAGTGACAGCGGTTACCGCCAGCAGGTGGGCATTTACGTCAGCCACAGCCGCCTGAATGCGGATGTAAAAGGCTTCGCCCTGGCCGTCGAGGACCGCAGTGTCGGTGACCTCACGCTCGATGGGGACAGCGTGGGTGCCTACTGGACGCTGGTCGGCCCGCAGCGCGGGTACCTCGATGCCGTGCTGCAGTACACCGACCTGGACGGCCGCGCCCGCTCCCAGCGTGGCGACAAGCTGAACATCAACGGCCACGCCTGGACGGCCTCATTGGAGTCCGGTTACCCGATCAGCGTATCCGAACGCTGGACCGTCGAACCGCAGGCCCAGCTCATCGCCCAGAAGGTGTCACTCGACAGCGCCAACGACAGCATTTCGCATGTTACCTACGACGCCCAGGTGGAGCTGACCGGCCGCCTCGGCGTGCGCCTGGAAGGCAGCTTTACCGGTAGCAGCGCCCGCCTGCTGCAGCCCTACGCGCAGGTCAACCTGTGGCATGGCGACGGTGGCCGCGACACCCTGACGTTTGACGGCGTGGACTCGATCAAGACCGATTACCGCTACACCTCGCTGCAGCTTGAAGCCGGGCTGGTCGCCCAGGTGAACGAAGCGCTGAGCCTGCACGGCGGTGTGCAGTACGCCAGCAACCTGGACAGCCGCCAGCAGGAAGCCAGCGGCGTGAACCTGGGTGTGCGCTGGCAGTTCTAGCGGCGAGCTGCCAGCAACCCTAGGCCAGCGCAGCCCAGCAGGGATGCGCTGGCCCGATTGAACATCCGGCGCGGCCCTGGCTGGCTGAACCAGCGCTGCAGGTAGGCGCCCAGGCCCGCGTAGATGGCGATCGCCGCCCACTCCAGCAACAAGAACAGCACACCCAGGTAGAGGAACTGCTCACCCACTGGCGTAGGGCTGGCGACTGAAACGAACTGGGGCAGAAAGGCGGTGAAGATCAAGATCGCCTTCGGGTTGCCCGCTGCCACCCAGAACTCCTGCCGCGCCAGGCGCCAGCCGCCACGTGGCTGCTCACCTGCGACCACCGCTTCGCCCACCGGGGCACGCCACAGTTGCCACGCGATGTAGAACAGGTAGGCCGCGCCCACCACCTTGATCGCCAGGAACAGGTATTCGCTGGTGTGCAATACCACGGCCAGGCCCATGGCAGCCAAGGCGATCATGCCGCTGAACGCGAGGATACGCCCACCACCCGCCATGCAGGCGGTACGCAGGCCATAACGGCTGGCGTTGTGCAGCGACAGCAGGTTGTTCGGCCCCGGGGCCATGTTCAGGGCGAAGCAGGCGGGGATGAATAGCAGCAGGCTCGAAAGGTCCATGTTCTTTTCCTTGTCATCAGCCAGTCATTTCGGCGCTTACCGGCCATCCGGTCAAGGTACAGCCGGAGAATAAAACTGTATGGGCGCAAGCCCAAGCGCCATGCGGGCTCGCCTGTTGGCTATCGCGGTTCGCTTGAAAGCCTGCAAACACTGATAGCAAATCAATATCAACTGGCGATGCCAGGCGATCTATACCTGCCCTTGGCACAAAAAAGTGCCCAGGTGCACGGAGCCCTGCGCAACGGAAGCGGCGTGAAAGCACCTGTCCTTTCAACATGTATAGGGATTTACAACATGGATAGCATCGGAATCAGCGCTGCACAGATCAACTGGAACGGCGGCCAACGCATTACTCTTGGCTCCGGCGACGTTGCCACCTGCACCACCCTGCGCCCAGGCCAGCTGTACGGGGTGTTCATCTACAACTCGGCGGGCAAGGACAACAACGCCGACGTCAACCTGGTGTGGAGCAACAGCCAGCCACCGTGCCAGATGACCATCCCCGGCACCACGGCCAACGCCGGCCTGGCCTCGATAGGCTTCGTTTCGGGTACGGACACCCAGACGATTTCCCTGTCGGTACCCCCCAACAGCGGCATTGCCCAGGTCGAAGCGTGGATCGGCAGCGTCAGCATGCCGACCAATACCGCCGGCCTGAACAACCAGCCGCTGCCGGCCAACGGCGAGCAGGTGCCGTTCAACAAATACACCCGCTACTACGCTGTGCCGCCCTCCAAATGGATGAAACTGACCATCGTCAGTACCATCAACCAGTTCATCTCGTGCCAGTTCCGCCAGGACAAGGCGGTGGTGTTCGTGGTCAACGAAACCAGCAATGGCTTGCTGAGCGGCCAGGTGCAATGCATGGGGCCGACGGCCAAGGAACAGGGCACGGTCAATATCACCACCTCGTCCACCCAGAGCATCAACGAAAACCTGCAGGGCGATGGAAGCCAGTGGGTGTGGATCGATGCTGACAGCCCGCAGGACTCGCAAACCGCCAGCATCGCCTTGCAATCCCTGTAGCAGCAGGTAGGCGCAAGGCCTGGGAGGCTCCGCCCGGGAGCCTCCTCCGTTTTGCCCCGGTATGGCCGGCGCTGCTAAGCTTGCGGCCCTACCGAGGAAGCCGCAATGTCTCGCACTCGCGCTTTAGCCCAAGCCTCCCTCTGGCGTGACCCCGCCCTGCCCTGGGTGGAAAGCCGCCGCGCCTGCCATAGCCGCGCCTGCTACAAGGCGCACAGCCACCCGACCTTTTCCATGGGCGCTGTGGACGCAGGCTATAGCCACTTCACCGGTGCTGCCCAAGGCCAGCAGCGCCTGACGCCAGGCACCGTGGTGCTGGTGCCCGCGCAGCGGGTGCATGCGTGCAACCCTGCGCCCGGCGAGGCCTGGAGCTACCAGATGCTGCATATGGATGCGCAATGGCTGGCCGCCATGCGCCTGGAATCCGGCCTTGATGCGGCCGAGCCTGGGGCACCGGCTCGGATCAGCCGGGCACCGGCGTTGTATCACGCGTTTTGCGCGCTGAATGATCTGCTGTTTTCTGCCGCGAGCATCGGCGAGAAGGAAGCCGCGCTGATCGCCTTCATGGGGGACCATGATTTTTCCACCCACCCGCCGTTGGCGCCTGCTCCAGCGCCTGAGCTGGCCCTGCCAGCCTTGAAAGGCCTGATCGAGCATATCGAAGCACAAGACCCTGCACAGTTGAGCCTTGAAGCGTTGGCCCGCCAGGCAGGCCTGGGCCGTTACCAGTTGATCCGGGCGTTCCGCACCGCAACCGGGCTGACGCCGCATGCCTACCTGATCAATGCCCGGGTCAACCATGGCCGGCATTTGCTCCGCCAAGGGCTTGCCCTGGCCGAGGTGGCTTACCGGTTGGGCTTCGCCGACCAGAGCCATTTCCAGAGGGTGTTCAAAGCGCATGTAGGGGTGACACCTGGCGAATACCGGCAGGCGTCGGCCCGCCTGCAATAATCTTCAATACCCGCGCCTGGCCTGCCTCCACACTGCGGCTTTCTCACCTGAGCAAGCCCACCCCATGGAGCAGTTCCTGATCATCGCCCTCGCCCACTTCCTCGCCCTGCTGTCCCCCGGGCCGGACTTTTTCCTCGTTGCCCGCACCTCGATCAATGCCGGTTGGCGCGTGGCCAGCGGTGCCTGCCTGGGCATCGCCCTGGCCAATGGCCTGTTCATCGGCGTAGCCTTCGCCGGCCTGGCCATCCTGCGCGAAGGCAGTGCGCTGTTCATCGCCCTGCAGCTGGCCGGTGCGGCCTACCTGCTGTACATCGGCGCGCTGTTCCTGCGCCATGCCGGGCAGTGCGACCTGGCTGTCGTCGATGCGCGCGGGGCTATTCGAGGTTGGTGGCGGGGGCTGAGAATGGGCTTTGTGTCTGGCATCCTCAACCCCAAGAACGCGCTGTTCTATGCCAGCTTGGCGAGCATGGTCGCCAGCAGTGGTGCTGGCTGGAAGTGGGCCTATGGTGCCTGGATGTTCAGCATCGTGCTGCTCTGGGACCTGCTGGTGGCCGTGGCCATCGGCAATCGACGCCTGCTGCGCCGCTTCACCCATGCCCTGCCCTGGCTGGAACGGGCATCGGGGGTCATGTTGATGCTGCTGGCGGCGGCGTTGATGGTTCACCTGGTGCAGGGCTGAGCAGGGCCAAGGTGGCCATGTCCATCAAGCTGAAATGGCCACTGGCCCAGCCACCGGTGTCCAGGTGCCAGACGTTGCCCAGCCTTTTGGCCTGCAACACCGGTGTGTGCCCGACCAGCAGGGCTCGCACGCCTTCTACGGCTTGGGTATCACTGCCCTTCAGGCGTTGGCGCGACCACTGGCAGACCTCGCGTACTTTTGCGTCATCGTCGAACAGCAGGCTCTCGCGCAATGCGGCCCAGTCAGCGAAGGGGCTATCAGCGTGCAACAGGCCGATCAACCCGGCCGGGGTCTGAACCTCCATGGCAATCGGCAGTTGCAGGAACTGCTCGACAAACACCGCTTGCTGGTCACTGGGCAAGTCGATGAACCAGCCACCGCCCGCCGCCCGGTACATTTCCAGGTCAAGCCGCCCGCCATACAGGTGGGTGATGGCCAGCGACTCGTGGTTGCCTTGCACCGCGTGGAACCACGGCTTAGCCAACCAGGCCAGGGCTTCTTCGCTGTGCGGGCCGCGGTCAACCAGGTCGCCGACGCTGAACAGGCGGTCCACCTGCGGGTCGAAGCCCACTGCGGCCAGGCACTGCTCAAGGCGCCGAAAATGCCCGTGAATATCGCCAACGGCCAGGTCACGCCCGTGGCTGTTGGCGGCTACCCGCCGAAACCGGCTCATTACAATGTTCCTCTGCTGCCGCACCCTGGCAGGCGTAAAATGGGCGAACAGGCAGCCCGCCCCGGAGGTGCATCATGCGTACCGCTCTTGTCTGTGCCGCGCTGATGGCGCTATCAACCAACAGCATGGCACAAGCCACCCCACCTGCGCAGGTCGAGGTGCATTTCGATCACCCGGAAAAATTCCGCGACGCCAGCCTGGACAGCGCGGGTTACGAACGCGGCGCCGACGCTTACGTGATCAAGACACTTACTCAATACCTGCACAAGCTTGGCCAGCGCTACCTGCAACCGGGCCAGCAACTGGTCATCGACATCCGTGACATCGACCTGGCCGGCCGTTTCGAGCCGTGGCACAGCCGTGCCTACGATGTGCGCTTCATGCGCGACATCACCTGGCCGACCATCGACCTAAGCTACACCCTGAGCCAGCCCGGCCAACCGACCCAGCAGGCTGAGGAACGGGTCAGTGACAAGATGTACCTCAGCCGCCCGGGCCGGGTGACCAGCGGCAGCGACCGGCTGTATGCGGAAAAAGCCATGTTGAACGACTGGTTCCGCCAGCGCTTCGCGCCCCAGCCAGCCTCCTGAAAATCCCTTCACTGGCACAGGCGATCCTGCCGAGAGTATGCTCGGCCCTTCGATCTGTATCAGGGAAAGGACTCACCCATGAAACTCTGCGCCGTCCAGCTGGCATCACGCAAAGGCGATTTGCCAGGCAACCTTGACCGGCACTTGCGCTGCATCGAGCAGGCCGCAGCGCTGGGCGCCGACCTGGTGGTGTTTCCCGAACTGTCGCTGACCGGCTACGAGCCCACCTTGGCCCGGCAGGTGGCATTGCCGATCAGCTCTGCCCGGCTCGAGCCGTTGCAGGCACTCTGTGACCGGCTGAATATCTGCGTCGCCGTGGGCCTGCCGCTGCCTACCCCAGCGGGCATACAGATCGGCATGCCGATCCTGCGCCCCCGCCAGCCGCCGCTGGCGTACGCCAAACAGCGCCTGCATGCCGACGAGCTGGCGTTTTTCGCGGCCGGTGACCAGCCATTGGTATTCGCGGCCGGGCAGCTGCAGGTGGCGCCTGCCATCTGTTACGAATCGATGTTCATGGCGCATGCCGCAGACGCGCGCGCACGTGGCGCGCAGCTGTACCTGGTGAGCGTGGCGAAGACTGCCAAGGGCATCCGCGAAGGCTACGAGCACTACCCGGAAGTGGCGCGTACCCTGGGTATCCCGGTGTTGATGGCCAACTGCGTCGGCCCTGCCGACAACTTCGTGGGTGCCGGTGGCTCGGCCGCCTGGGACAGCCAGGGCCAATTGCTGGCGGCGCTGGGCGAACGTGATGAAGGCATGATCGTGCTGGACACCCTGGCTTCCTGCGCCACTGGCGTACCGCTGGACGCGCCAGCGGCATGAAATACCTGCTTTTGATCCTGGCCAGTTTTGCCAGTACCTACTACCTGGTAGGGCTGTTGATCCAGGGCCAGTTGGCGGACATTGCTGAAGCGTTGCGCCACCGCCCGGATGCGCCGCCGCCCGGGCAGTACTTGCGGGAAGTGCGGCCGCATGCACGTCGGGCACATCGGCAGTACACGTTGATGGCGGGCTCGGCGGTGGCGCTGGTGATCTGCCTGATTGTCTATGCGCTCAGCTGATGCCGCCGGGCTGCGGGCTGTATCGGCTACAAGTCCAACGCCAGGCTCTGTCGCCCTTCCAGCGCCAACAGGAATTGCTTGGCCGGCAAGCCACCGGCAAAACCGGTCAGGCTTCCGGACGCGCCAATCACGCGGTGGCACGGCGCGATGATCGAGATCGGATTACGCCCGTTGGCCGCGCCCACCGCCCTTACCGCACTGGGGCTGCCGATCTGCCGGGCGATGTCGCTGTAGCTGCGCGTCTCGCCAAATGGAATGGTCAGCAGCGCCGCCCACACCTGGCGCTGGAACTCGGTACCGGCAAAGTCCAGCGCCAGCTCGAAACGTCGGCGCTTGCCGGCAAAATACTCACCCAGCTGGCGCGCAGCCTCGCGCAGTATCGGCTGCTGGTCATCACGGTGCAGCGCGCCCAGGCGCACGCGGTTTTCCCGCTCTTCTTCCCACAGCACGGCGGCCAGGCAATCGCCGCGGGCCACCAGGGTCAGGGTACCGACCGGGGATTGCATGAAGGTGAAGGCGCTGGACATGCGAGGTACTCACTGCGTGGCAAGGTCGGCGCACTGTAGCGCCGTGCCCCGGCCTGCGCACTCGCTTTCTTGCGCCGGTAATGTTCAGGCAGCGATGCGCCGCGCTTCATCCAGGCCGATTCGGGGGATCAACGCCGGGGGGATGCGCGACACGGCAGACAGGTTGTACACCTGAAAATGCTCGTTGACTACGTGCTCGGCCATCAGCGCCAGCGATGGCAGGATGCGGCTGTCCCAGTGCTGGTCGAGCCCGCAAGGTGAACATTCGCCCTCGCCGCTCTCGTAAAAACGGCCCAGCGACTGGTCGAGGTCCACACCCACCATCAGCACCTGCTCGAACCCCAGGTGGTACGCCAGCTGCAGGGCGACATAGGCCACCGTGCGAGCATCGTAGTAGCCACTGGACAGGTCCTTGCTGAAGGCGATCGACCGCGCCCGCTTGCTCCACAGCGCGCGACTGCAGACATGGCTTGCACCATGCCCACGCAAGCCATCGAGTACTCCCGGGTTGTCGGCCTTGTGCAGCGGGTAGCACTCGGTGCCTGCCGGAATATCCGCGCCGGCGAACTGCTCGGGCCACAGGGCCAGGCGCTCGCTGTGATGCAAGGCCGTGGTAAACAGCTCAGGCTGTTGATCACGAAAGCTCTTGTCGGTGCAGACGTAGAAAAACGGCTTTATCCCGCAGGCGGCGGTGAGCGCGACTGAACCATTCATGGCAATTACGGGAAGGTGGGCGAATTCACGCAAGGGGAACTGCCTGGCCGAGGCCCCTGAGGCAAGAATCACCACAGGGCCCTTCTGGGTATTGCGACACGCCTCGAAACTGGAGAACGCCCCGCGTTCAGCATTGAGCTGCGACGGAAGTGTGTTCATCTTGAATCATCGGTTTGGACTATCTAGAACAGAGTACCCCCTGACGCCTACGTTGCAGTCGGTTTTACCAAAACCTTACACAATCCGACCAACGGGTCGCTGATCGTCCGCCCTGCTCATTTATCCATGAGTTTCCTTGCTGGTTATCCCTTGCGGTACTAATACTTAAGTCTCTGCCTGGGGAGGCACGATCAATGCAACCACGATTTGTTATCGTTCCTGCTGTGCCCATCGAAAGGGAGTCCGTGCGCATCAGTGGCAAATACTGCGCGGCTACGGTGTGCGGGGGCTTCGACATCTATGACAACCACGCGAAGGAGCGGCTCAAACCCAGCTACCCGAGCAAGGTGGATGCGGAGGTGCAATGCCGCCAAATGAACCTGAAGGTTGAAATACGCTAGAAAAGCTGCGGCCCGCCGATGCCGGCGGGTCGGGCTATGGGGCAGTCAATCCAAGCACTCTCTCGCCGCCTGGCGCAGTTTGTTGCCCGACAGGAAGCTGCCTTTATAGAACGTCGCCCGGCTGCCTGCACGGCTCTCCACCACTTCGAGGACTTCATCGGACGCCACTGCGCTGGGCGCGGTCAGCCGATAACCGTGGCTGATGGACTTCTGCGTAGTCAGCGGCGCCAGTGCTTGCCACTTTGGCAAGACACACGCGGCATAGACATCGGGGGATTTGTTGGTCAGCTTGCTGGCGGTGGGCTTACCAGGGTTTGCGCAGCCGGCAAGGCCGACGACCAATACGGAGCAGAAAAGAATGCGAAGTGTAGGCATTTGCAATTAACCCAAATGGACAGGGTGCATTTTAGCCATGCTTTGGCGAATGCACTAATCCACAAAGGTAGAACCCGCGATTTGCGGCGCACTCCATATGCGCGGCGGTATTTCTGTACCAGGCTCTACGTGGCCCCTGTAGGAGCTGGCTTGCCAGCTCCTACAGGGGCCGACCGCCGATAAGCCAACTCCTACACTACGATCAGGCTTTGGAGCACATGAGTGCCGCGTCCAGTAACCGCCCGTGGTCATACCAGGCATCACGTTGGTAGGCGGTGAATTGATGGTGCGTGCCGGCGTTACGCAGCTCTATCAGGCCGTTGGCGGTAGTGGGATCAGTGCTGTCAACGAACAGCTTCAGCGCGTCACCCGTACCGACTTCATACGTCGTTGCACTGCCATGCAACTCTTCCTTGACGCACCCCAGATAATCCGGCGGGCTCTTGTCGGTGATGCCAGACGTATAATCGTGGCCATCACGAACATCAGGGTTTTGTGCACACCCCGCAATGAAACTTGTAGCCAAAGCCGACATCAGTATTGCACCTGTGAATGATATTGGGCTCTTCACGCGACACACTCCTGCAGCCCCCTGCAAGTACGTTGCAAAATTGGCGAAGCAGAAAAGCCCATGTTTTAGTTGTAGGCGTGACTATATTAAACCGCGTCAGCAACGCGCCAATATTCTTGTTCGCTATATGAACGACTGTGATCAATCCTGCTCAGTCAGTTCACACACCCCATTCACGCCCCCTTTCCCCGTGTACGACACCCCGAGCGACTCATCGGGGTTGATCGAAATCGAAATGGTCACTCCGCTGCCCTTGGCCTCGTAGTAGGCATCACTGAATTTTTTCAGCTTTGCTTCCTTGCCATTGATAAACACCGGCCCTCCCTCGTCCGCATGCACTTCAATGTTGCCCGGGCAGTTAGCGTTCACCAACGGGATATCGGCATTGGCCAGGCTGGCCACGGCAAGCAGAACAGCACCCAACAGTAAGCGCTCCATACAAAACTCCTGATCAATGGTCGCAGTTCAACAAAGTGTAGAACGCCGCTCAGGCATGACAGCTCAGTAAACGACCCAGTGCGCGACAATGCCTTTGACCAGATGCCAGGATTTCCACAAGGAGAAATGCTCGAACAGCCGGTTGGCGTTTCCCATCGCGCCTGCAATAGAGAGGTAGACAAACCACCGCCTGAACAGCCGATACAGCTTTCTTCTGGTAAATCGCAACAACCCACACATCCTGAATCGTGTAATTGCCCCATAACGAAAAAACCCGACGTTATGTCGGGCTTCTGCATCACGCCTCAACACGCACAGGCATGACGGGGTGAGGCAATGATCGGCCAGGCTGCCGTTTAGCGTCAAGCGGCCGTTGATTGCTTTGGTGAACAGCAAAAACCATCAGGGTCAGCTAGAGTTTTGATGTGTTCAAGCACCGTGAGATGACGATCATGCTAAAACAAGAAGCAGACGACGTGATTGAGCGTATCAGGGACGATCTTAAACGGCACGGGGTGCTGATCGGCTATGACCCCGAGTTCACCTCGCCGGAATTCGGCTGCGACCTGGACCACCATGTTGCCCAGGCCAGAGAGGCTCCGGAAAACAGGGTCGTGCGTATCGTGATACATGACGAAGGCCTGTGGACCCAGCTCAGGCAGGGGTCCGTGTATCGCTGCGTCGTCAGCGAATGTAAAGGCAAGCTATTCGGCATGCCGGTTATCATTGAACCTCGAACCGATGCGTCCTACACCATTCAATACAAGCTCTAGGTTTTGCCCGAATGCTGTAGGAGCTGGCTTGCCTGCGATCGGCTGGTGTAGGAGCTGGCTTGCCTGCGATCGGCTGCGCAGCAGTCGTAAATGCTATATCCGCATTCTGTCTGGCACTGCGCAGAAACCGATTTTACGACTGCTGCGCAGCCGATCGCCGGCAAGCCAGCTCCTACAGAGACCGCGCCACGCCATCTTTCGTAGAGCGTCCCGCCCAACCCGAACGGTACCTCAACATCTGACGCGCCACAGCTGATCGATCCGCGTGGTGTATGACTGGCTCATCATTTCCCTTCGCATACCCCAGTCAGGGGACACCGGCACGCTGCCCGCTCTCATGGTCCCCCTGCCCCAACGCTCGTTGATGTCGTCCATCACCTGCATCAGCCGGTCACACGCTACCGACTGCTTAAGCGCGAAAAGGTCCTCGGAAAACTCGCCAGGTTGGCGCAGGTCCATCAGCAGTACCTCAGCTTTGCTGTAACGGAAACCCGGCCGGAAGACTCGCGCTACTGCATCGGTGGCCAGCCGGGTCATCAGCAGCGTGTCGCAAGTCGGGTAAGGCAGTTCGACCAGTGCACCTTGGGCATGATGCGCCTCGTCCGGGTTGAACATCCCGGTGCGGATACTCACGCGCATGCGCTTGCACACCGATCCCTGGGCGCGGAGTTTCTCTGCCGCTCGCCCCACATAGGTGGCCACCGCCTGCTTGATTGGCGCAAGCTCGGCAAGCCGCTTGCCAAACATGCGGCTGCAGCAGATTTCCTGCTTCGGGGGTACAGCTTCGTCAAGCTCCAGGCAAGGTGTGCCACGCAACTCCCGGGCGGTCTTCTCCACGACCACGCTGAATTTCTGGCGGAGCGTCGCTGGGTTCGCTTTGGCCAGGTCCATGGCCGTGCGAATGTCCATCGCCTCCAGGTGCGCTGTCATTCGCCGCCCGATCCCCCACACCTCCTTCACGTCTGTATTGCGCAGCACCCAGTCGCGCTTGAAGGGGTCGCAGATATCGACCACCCCACCGGTTTGCGCCAGCAAGCGCTTGGCGGTGTGATTGGCCAGCTTGGCCAGCGTCTTGGTGGCCGCGATCCCCACGCCCACGGGGATCCCCGTGCATTGAAAGATCCGCGCACGCACCTGCCTGCCAAACTGGGTCAGGTTGCCCTGAATGCCGCGCAGGTCAGCGAAGCACTCGTCGATGCTGTACACCTCGGTCGCCGGCACCATCGACTCGATCAGCGTCATCACGCGCTCGCTCATGTCGCCGTACAACGCGTAATTACTGCTGAAGGCCATGACCCCGTGCTTGCGCAGCCTGTCCTTTGCCTGGAAGTACGGCTCGCCCATTTTCACGAACGGTTTGGCGTCGTACGACCTGGCAATCACGCAGCCGTCGTTGTTGCTCAACACGACGATGGGCGTCTTGGCCAAATCGGGCCGGAACACACGCTCACAACTCGCATAGAACGAATTGCAGTCGATCAGCGCGAACACCTGGTCACTGGGCATGGTCGCGCACGCTGTAGCGCACCACACCCCAGACAACCAGCTCGTCGCCTTCCATGATGTAACGCGGTGGGTAGGCGGGGTTCTCGGACTTGAGCATCACCACCCCGGCGCGGCGGTGCAGCCGCTTGCAGACGGGCTCGCTATTGACCGCTGCTATGACGATATCGTCGTGCTCTGCTTCACGCCCGCGGTCTACGATGACGATGTCACCAGAGTAGATGCCCGCCCCTTGCATGCTGTCGCCCTCGACTTTCACCAGATACACATGCGGCGCGCGGAGGTCGAATAGCTCATCGAGGGAAATATGACCTTCCAGGTGGTCTGCCGCAGGTGATGGAAAACCTGCCGGGACATGGAATGAGTACAGCGGTAGCGGTTCGGTACCGCCGGTTGGCGTACCCAGGAACGTGATGGTCATGATGGAAGGCCCGATGCAGACTGTATGCATATACAGTTAATCTGGCATCGTTCGTCCGGTCAATCCTGGGCAGCGAAATTTCTGACAAGCGAGAGGTGCATATGTGTGGACGGTACTCGATCTACGAGTCGATGGATCACTACCTTCGGCAGCTGTCACTGGACCTGGTGGTGATCAATGGCTATGACCACGCGTCGATCGACCGCTACAACGTAGCGCCCTCGACGCGTGTCGAGATTATTCGCCAGGTGGAGGGCGGGCTGAGCGTGGACCGGGTCAAGTGGGGCTGGTCGCCGTTCTGGGCAAAGGGGAAGCGCCCCGACCCGATCAATGCACGGGGCGAGACGGTGGTTACCGGGAAATTCTTCAAAGGGCTATGGCCAGGCGGCCGAGCCTTGGCGCCGGCGAACGGCTGGTTCGAATGGATACCCGACCCTGCAGACCCGAAACGCAAGCAGCCCTACTACATCACCAGCGCCGACGGCGGGCCGCTGTATTTCGCAGCGCTTGCCGAAGTGCACCAGGGCCTGGAGCCAGATGAACGCGATGGGTTCGTGATCATCACGGCGGCTGCCGACCAGGGCTTGGTAGACATCCACGACAGGAAGCCGCTGGTGCTCACAGCGGAAACGGCAAGGGAGTGGCTTGACTCGGCCACATCACCAGCGCGAGCAGTCGCGATCATGCAGGGCGGTTGCAGGCCGGCTGAGGATTTTCGCTGGTATCCCGTCGACAAGGCTGTGGGCAATGTACGTAATCAGGGTGCAGCGTTGCTGGAGCCGATCAGTGAACCCGCTCGGCAAGGTGACCTGGAGTTTTGAGCGGGTGCGGCGACGCAACGCTATTCACTGCCGCATAAGGCGGCGAGACGAACAGCTACGTGCGCGCTTGACTAACCAAGTGTTACAATCCGTCCCTTCAAATCAGCGCTCAAGGCGCTGGCCATCCGTGAACGCCGGCAGTACGACACCCGCCACACCTCTGCAACCCTGAGCCTGATGGTTGGGATGAACCCTGCGTTCATCGCAGACCCGCTCGGTCACAGCGTCGAGATGTTGCCCTCTACCTACGCGAAATGGATCAGCTCCTCCTCGGACTGGAGGGAGCTGGAGAAGCTGCCGCCCCGAGTCGAATTGGCCCAGAACTGGCCCAACACAGACAAGAGGGCCTAAATACACCTCTGGAACCCCCGCAGGACAAGCACTTTGATTTCTACCGCTAACATCACCATGCAGTTCGGCGCCAAGCCGCTGTTCGAAAACGTCTCGGTCAAATTCAACAACGGCAACCGCTACGGCCTGATCGGCGCCAACGGTTGCGGCAAGTCGACCTTCATGAAGATCCTCGGCGGCGACCTGGACCCGTCCGGCGGCCAGGTCATGCTCGAGCCGAACACCCGCCTGGGCAAGCTGCGCCAGGACCAGTTCGCCTACGAGGAATTCACCGTGATCGACACGGTGATCATGGGCCACGGCCAACTGTGGAAGGTCAAAGCCGAGCGTGACCGCATCTATTCGCTGCCGGAAATGACCGAAGAAGACGGCATGGCCGTCGCCGAGCTGGAAACCGAGTTCGCCGAGATGGACGGCTACACCGCCGAATCGCGCGCCGGTGAACTGCTGCTGGGCCTGGGTATTCCGCTGGAGCAGCACTTCGGCCCGATGAGCGAAGTGGCGCCGGGCTGGAAGCTGCGTGTGCTGTTGGCCCAGGCGCTGTTCTCGGACCCGGACGTGCTGCTGCTCGACGAACCGACCAACCACCTGGACATCAACACCATCCGCTGGCTGGAAACGATTCTGACGGCGCGTAACAGCACCATGATCATCATTTCCCACGACCGTCACTTCCTCAACAGCGTGTGCACGCACATGGCTGACCTGGATTACGGTGAGCTGCGCCTGTTCCCGGGCAACTACGACGAGTACATGACCGCGGCCACCCAGTCGCGCGAGCAGCTGCTGTCGGACAACGCCAAGAAGAAAGCCCAGATCGCCGAGCTGCAGACCTTTGTCAGCCGCTTCTCGGCCAACGCCTCCAAGGCCAAGCAGGCAACGTCGCGGGCCAAGCAGATCGACAAGATCCAGCTGGCTGAGGTCAAGCCTTCCAGCCGTGTCAGCCCGTTCATCCGCTTCGAGCAGACCAAAAAGCTGCACCGTCAGGCCGTAGTGGTCGAGAAAATGGCCAAGGCCTTCGACGACAAGGTGCTGTTCAAGAACTTCGACATCACGGTCGAAGCCGGCGAGCGCGTGGCGATCATCGGCCCCAACGGCATCGGCAAGACCACCCTGCTGCGCACGCTGGTTGGCGAGTTGACGCCAGATGCCGGCTCCGTGAAGTGGACCGACAGCGCCGAAGTGGGTTACTACGCCCAGGACCACGCGCACGACTTCGAAGACGACGTGTCGCTGTTCGACTGGATGGGCCAGTGGACCTCCGGTGAACAGGTCATCCGCGGCACCCTGGGGCGCATGTTGTTCTCCAACGACGAGATTCTGAAGTCGGTGAAGGTGATTTCCGGTGGTGAACAGGGCCGCATGCTGTTCGGCAAGCTGATCCTGCAGAAGCCGAACGTGCTGGTGATGGACGAACCGACCAACCACCTGGACATGGAATCGATCGAGGCGCTGAACCTGGCGCTGGAAAACTACCCAGGCACGCTGCTGTTCGTCAGCCACGACCGTGAGTTCGTGTCGTCGCTGGCCACCCGCATCATCGAGCTGTCGCCGGACGGTGTGGTGGACTTCAGCGGTACTTATGACGACTACCTGCGCAGCCAGGGTGTGGTGGTGTAAACCTAAGAGTTGGCCTGGGCGCCGCAATGGCGCCAGGTCACCTATTCGTTGAATTAGTCTAATCGAACATTATTACCACCAGCGCGCTTCATTTCCGCTATTGTCCAGCGACGCACGCGAACTGAAGCGTTTTTCTTCTGGAAATCATCAGCTCCGAACTTACTACGATCTTCTGCAGTAATCTCAGTTTTATCCCGTAGAGCTTTGTATATTGCAAACAGCAAACGCTGTGTTTGTGGACCATCCATCCCGCGAATAGGCGTTGCAGTTTGAATAAAATCTTGAAAACTTTGCTCAACTGCTGGTTCAGCCAGATGACGGCGTGTTGAGTCATCCATAGACCGATAATTTCTGGTAGAGGTTCTCACGAACGTAGTACTGCCAGTAGTCCCCGAAGTGCTTGAAGGACCAGCACTGATAGTAGTCATGACATAATCTGGAGAACCAGCGCTGACATTAGCCACTGTATTAGTTGAAGATCCAGCGCTGACATTAGCCACTCTATTAGTTGAAGAACTAGCAATGACAGCAGCCCCTGGACGTTGTGAAGGATAGGGAGCGACAAGAAGTCGATGTCGGGCGGCACTAAGAGAATGGACTGAATAGTCGTACCCAACGTGCAGCGGCGACCTGGGACGGCCGATCGAAAATATATCCATATGTCCAGAAGGATCAATCCGATTAATCGGATCCCCTCCGCAATACATGTAGGCATTGATGCCTCCCGCCGCAAATGGGCTGAAGGAGTCTGGCGAATGGAAACGCATCAACACCGTGTTAAAAAAACGATAACCGCTACCCAGAAAATATCCCGGCAGGCTCCAGGCTTTCAGTTGCCCTGTGAACCCTGTCGCTGATGGCAGTGTTGTTTCCAAGCCGTACGGCGTGTAACGCCCAGTGCGAGAGGCGTTGGCCGACATGACATTCATCGGTGAGCCTTGTTGATCACAACCGAGCACGAGGCTTTGTGAGCGAGCGCCGGAGCAATGCTCCGCAAGCGGCGTGTCTAGTGCCCTTAAAAGCGTTGTGTCGCCATCGGGGTGCAGTACAGTCTGCACCGCATTCTGCTGGTAGAACATTTTCATGCGCTGCAACCCTCTCGGTTCGGTTGAGAGAGCATCTGGCAAATCCGGCAGTACCGACAACTGGTAGAAATGATGGCTCTACTGTCACCTCGGTCGATTATCGATAAGCCCCACACCAGGCGTCACAACAACGCGAGGCCAACGTTCCAGCCGAGATTAATTCGTTAGCCTGCTTTCATTTCCTTCGCGCAACGGCCATGATGAAGCCACGCCCAACCGCCCGCCCGCGAACGAGCCCATGACCGCGCAACAGCCCGCCCCCGCCAGCAGCACCTTCAGCATCACCCTGCAGATCCTGTCGATCGTCTTCTACACCTTTATTGCATTCCTCTGCATCGGCCTGCCGATCGCGGTGTTGCCCAGCTATGTGCACGATCAGCTGGGCTTTGGTGCGGTGATTGCCGGGGTGACTATTGGCCTGCAATACCTGGCCACTCTGCTCAGCCGGCCTTTTGCCGGGCGCGTGGCAGATACGCTGGGCGGCAAGCAGGCGATTCGTTACGGCCTGATGGGCATTGCTGCCTGCGGGGTGCTGACGTTCGCTTCGGCCTGGACCTTGAGCGTGCCACTGCTGAGCCTGGCGCTGTTGCTGGGCGGGCGTTTGCTGCTGGGGCTTGCCCAGGGCCTGATCGGTGTTGCGACGCTAAGCTGGGGCATCAGCCAGGTTGGGCCTGAGCATACGGCGCGGGTCATTTCCTGGAACGGCATCGCTTCGTACGGCGCCATTGCCATCGGCGCGCCGGTGGGGGTGCTGGCGGTCGATGGCCTGGATTTCAGCGTGCTCGGGCCTGCCTTGCTGGTGCTTGCCGGGCTGGGTTTACTGGTGCTGCGCAAGCGCCCGGACGTGGTGGTGGTGCGGGGTGAGCGGCTGCCGTTCTGGTCGGCGTTCGCCCGGGTTGCACCTTGCGGCCTGGGGCTGACACTGGCATCGATCGGTTACGGCACCCTGACCACGTTCGTCACCCTTTATTATTTGGAGCGCGGCTGGGCAGGTGCGGCCTGGTGCCTGAGTGCCTTCGGCCTGTGTTTCATCGTTTCGCGGCTGTTGTTCGTCAACGCCGTTAACCGCTTTGGCGGCTACAACGTGGCAGTCGCCTGCATGGCCACCGAAGTGCTCGGCTTGAGCCTGCTATGGCTGGCGCCCTCGCCGCTCTGGGCCTTGGTTGGTGCCGGCTTGACCGGTTTTGGCCTGTCGCTGGTGTACCCGGCGCTGGGTGTCGAGGCGATCAGGCAGGTGCCCAGCAGCAGCCGCGGTGCCGGGCTGGGCGCCTACGCGGTGTTCTTCGACATGGCACTGGCAGTGGCCGGGCCGGTGATGGGCGCCGTGGCGGTGCACCTGGGGTATGCCTCGATCTTCTGCGTAGCCGCCTTGCTGGCCCTGGCCGGGGTGGGCCTAACGTTGCTGCTGGCGCGGCGCAGCCGTCGCGGCTGAACGTTCGCCGTGCGCCGGCGCGCCAAGGGCCTGACTGAAGAAGGCAGCCGTATCGCGCTGCAGGGAGTGATGGATATGGCGGCGGTCGACGCCCTCTGCGTCCTTGCACAGCGCCGTCATGCGGGCCCACTGCTCCTTGTCGCAACGGGCCATGAACACGAAATGCCCGGCGCCTGCCAGCAGGCGGTAGTCCGGCGTTACCGGCAGTTTGCGCGCTAGCGCCTCGGCATTGCGGTCCACGGCCAGCAGCTGGTCGTTGTCGCCGCTGTAGATCAGTGCCGGCACCCTGACACTGGCCAAGGCGTGGCGCCCGAACATCAGGCTCAGCGGGGCCATCAGCATCACCGCCCCCACGCGGGCATCGGCCTTGGGCGCCAGCTCACTGCGGTCGGCGATCAGCACGCCATGGGTTTTGCAGGCATCGGCGTCGGTGGGGCGCTCCAGGCAATACTGGCGCAGGCGGTCCAGGTCGGGCTGGGCGCCGGAGAGAATCAGCGCCGTTTCGCCGCCGGCCGAATAACCGATCACGCCCACTTTGCCATCGTTCAGGTAAGGCCCGAGCAAGGCATCGTCACGGGCGGCGGTAATCGCAGCGCTGACCTGCAAAGGCCGGCCATACAGGTTGCTCAGGGTGCCCAGGCGGCTAGGGTCGCGGGCGTTGTCGCCAGGGTGCACCACCGCCACCACCACAAACCCTTGGCGCGCCAGGGCGGTTGCCAGGTAATGCAGCGCCAGCGGGCTGCCGGTATTGCCGTGGGACAGCACCAGCAGCGGGAACTGCCCGAGGGCGACCGGGGCTTCATCAGCGACTTCGACGGGGTAACCGTCAATGCGGGTGCTGTGAGCGGTGCCTTGTGCCGGGTAGAACGCCAGCGCCTGCATCGGGCGCGCATCGACGGGGTCGGCCAGGGTCATGTGGTGCAGCCCGGCGACCCAGGGCGCAGCCTCGCCGTGCGCCAACAGCCCAGCGAACAGCAACAGTGCCAGCAAGCAACGGGAGAGGTTCATCGGCCGGCGCTTCCACGCGGAGCGAGGGGATAGCGTCAGAATAGGTCGAGGCTGGGGTGGGGCAGATGAAAACTGGATGAAAAAAACCGGCTGCCGCACAGGCGACAACCGGTTTTTTCGTGCCTGCCGATCAGGCGGCGGCAAACAGCTCGTTGGCAATCTGCGCCTGGGCGGCATCGATGGCCTGGCTGCGGTGTTCCGGGCCGTAGGCCAGGCCGTGGGCGCGAACGATCTCCAGGTCGGTGATGCCGATGAAGCCGAGGAACACCTTGAGGAAGTCTTCATGGCCAGCACCGGTCGGCTGGCCTGCGTGCAGGCCGCCAGCGGTCGACACCAGCACCACTTTCTTGTTGCCGCACAGGCCTTCAGGGCCGGCTTCGGTGTAGCGGAAGGTCTTGCCGGCAACGGCAACGCGGTCGATCCAGGCTTTGAGCTGGGTTGGTACGGTGAAGTTGTACATCGGTGCACCGATCACCACCGCGTCGGCGGCGAGGAATTCTTCCAGGGTTTCGGCGCTCAGCTTGGCTTCAAAGGCCTGGGCTGCGTCGCGTACGTCTTCCGGCGTGCCGGCAGCGACCAAGGTAGCGGCCGAGAAGTGGGCGATGGCGTCGGCGGCCAGGTCACGGTAGACCACTTCGATACCCGGCTCGGCGGCTTGCCAGGCTTGGACCACTTCACGGCTCAGCTGGCGGGAGGCGGAATTGTCGCCCAGGATGCTCGAATCGATGTGCAACAGTTTCATGGGACTCTCCTGTGTATGAAGACCGCGGCGTTGGGCGATCACGATGGGGAGAATCCTACCGGGGCGTCGAATGGCTGATAAGTCGGCAAAAATGCGTTAGTTTGTCCCACATATAGAACAGTGAGACAGCGCCATGAAATCATTGATCTTCCCTTCCCTGATCACGTCACCCTTACCTGCTACCAATTCTGCACCTGTCGCAAATGCGGACGTCACAGCTGCAACTACTCCCTGCGCAGTGCGTCCAGATAGCCAGGGAACATTTCTGACCAGCCCCCCAGTACCTCTTCAAGCGCGCCGCTGTTGATGTATTCCTGCGCGTGCGCATCGGTGACCTGGGCCAATCCGACCCCAGCCAAACAGGCATCAAGTATCTGCAGCGCGCTGTTCATGATCAGGGGCCCTTGCACGCGAACACGAAACTCGCTGCCATCGCTGGTGAACTCCCATGGATAGACGCCGCCGTGCGTAGGCAGCCGCAAGTTGATGCAACGATGGGTTATCAGCTCTTCAGGTCGCCGGGGTGCGCCGTAACGCTTCAGGTAGGCGGGTGAGGCGACTGTAACCATCCGCATCGGTGGCCCAATGGGCACGGCCACCATGTCAGCATCAATGATCCCGCCCAAACGTACACCCGCATCAAATCGCTCCGCAACGATGTCGGTCAGACCATAATCAGTCATCAATTCAATCGCGACATCTGGGCAGGTTTCAATCACTGGTCGTAGCTTTGGCCAAAGAACGTGCCGGACGGCGTACTCGTCGGCAGTGATACGTACCGTCCCTGACGGGTGTTGCCCGAGCGCCGACAGGGCACCAAGGTGACCATGGATTTGATCCAGCAGGGGCGCGATCTCTTGCAGTAATCGCTCCCCCGCCTCCGTTCGCGTGACGCTCCGAGTGGTCCGGGTCAGGAGTTGAACGCCAAGACGCTCCTCCAGGCCCCGTATTGTTTGACTAACGGCTGAGGGTGACACACCCAACCATGCCGCCGCCCGGGTGAAATTGCTCTCCTGGGCCACAGCCACGAAGACCACTAGATCGCTCAGATTGCCTGTCTTCATTGTTAAGCTCAGCTTCAAACCGAATCCTGGATTTTGCTAATTCTCCAATTAAATCGCGGACGGTACAGTTGTCTCAACCCGTTTTCGAGAGGTTTGACCACCATGACAGATAACAGTCTTCCCAGCGCTGACATGCAAATTCACCGTGCTGGCTCGACCAAAGCAATCCAAGGGCCTGCTGACTGGTTTACCGGGCGCGTGCGCATTGACCGCGTCTTCACCGCCCCAGCCCCTGCTCGCATTGGTATTGCAGTGGTTAACTTTGAGCCGGGGGCTCGTACTCACTGGCACAGCCACCCTCTCGGCCAAGCCTTGCTGGTCACTTATGGCGTAGGTTGGACGCAATGCGAGGATGGGCCAAAGACCGAGATCCGCACCGGCGATCTTATCTGGTGCAATTGTGGCCGACGTCATTGGCACGGTGCGACCGACACCACGGCATTGCAGCACATCGCGATAAATGAGTTGTTGGATGGGAAGGCAGTGGACTGGCTTGAGCCTGTAAGTGATGACGTCTTCCTGGGCAGCCCCGCGAAAAAAGACTGAGGTGGCAGCGCGTTCATCTATTCCAGCGACGCTGAGTACAACCTGAGGCCTTTACCACGGTGAGTTTCGATGACAGCAGTGGAACCCAATAGTCTCAAGGTTTTACGTAAATAGTTGAGCTGCACTTCTATGCGTTTGGTTCCCGGGTCGAAGTTAACCCCCCACACATCCTTGAAGATACTTTGGCGGCTGACAATATCATTGGCGTTAATCACTAGAAGCGAGAGCAATCGGAAGGAGGTACCCTTGACTGTAACACGCTTGTTTTTGCAGATCGCCTCTCGTTTAAGGGCATTCAGGTTCAGGTCAGCGTAAGCAAGATCATTCATGGTAGGAGGTATGGCTCTCATGCAATCCCATCACCGGCAGTTACGCCACATACTCACGACCTACAAGCGTTCATCGAAACGAACCGCTAACAAACATTCGCTGACCGCAGACGCACTACCCGAGGTGTGATGCAACCGACAATACCCCGATCAGCCATGTGCAACTATTGCAAAAATTCGCTTGGGCGATTCACTTTATGAATCACTCAGGCGTAACCTGGCATACCACCGGAACTTCACATGACCATGAAGATACCGCTTGGAAGTACTGAATCACCTCCGTGAGACGGGAACGATTGGGGATGGCGTTGGGGAGCGCCACTGGGTGGCGCATTCAGCGAGGTGAGGCTGAGAACTTACCTAATGCCTCACCCAATAGGTTCAACGAGCGCTCGAGATACCCGGCAATCGCGTTAGCGTGCGGAGTGGCGTGCAACTGCCTGCCTCGCCGGACAAAAAGTTCGTCACCAAAAAATGTTCTTAAATCCCTTAGGGTATTGCTAATAGCAGGCTGAGTGACACCGAGCGTGAGCGCTGCGCAGCTCGCACTTTGCGAACGGTGAACAACCATAAAAACGACCAACTTATTAAGGTCAATGCAACGCAGGCGGATCGGATCAAAATCGGTAAGCACAGTAGGCAATCGAACACCCCTCACAGGCGGCGGTTCTAATCAGGACGGCACGATATGCACCGCATTTCAGGCTACAGGCGGTGAACCAGCAGTACAACGCCTTATTGTGGAAGCGGATTCCATAATGCCTGGAATCTGGGCGCAGTTATCAGTAAGGATAACCCGCGTATATTCCCCTGATCAGCGCATCGGAGCGCTCCCTAGAGAGATCCTAATGAGCATGCTTTTCACGCCCTATACCTTGTCAGGCATCACCTTGAAGAACCGCGTGGTCATGGCGCCCATGACGCGCGCGCGCGCTGAAACGACAGTTCCCGATGACCTGACTGTGTTGTACTACCAGCAACGCGCAGGTGCCGGACTGATCGTCACCGAAGGTGTACCCGTTTCCATGCAAGGTCGGGGTTACCTGTTCAACCCTGGGTTGTATACGCAAGAACAAGTCGAAGGATGGAAAAGGGTCAACGCAGCCGTTCGCCAGGAACAAGGCTGCATTTTCGCCCAGTTGTGGCATGTGGGCCGGGTATCACACACCAGCTTGCAACCCAACGGTGAGGCGCCTGTCTCCTCGAGCGCCAAGCTGGCAGCTAACTCCAACGCTTACGCTTACGATGAAAACCATCAGCCTGGCCCGATCCAAGCCAGTAAGCCACGTGCCCTGTCAGTCCCTGAAATTGCTGACATCAAATCTGATTTCGTCCGTGCCGCATCCAGGGCTATGGAAGCCGGATTCGACGGTATCGAAATACATGGCGCCAACGGATACCTATTCGAGCAGTTCATCAACCCAACCGTGAACGACCGTACTGATGAGTATGGTGGTTCGATCGAAAATCGAATCAGGCTTCTTCTGGAAACCATTGATGCAGTCGCGGCGGGGATTGGCCGGGAGAAGGTGGGCGTACGTATTTCCCCATTCGGACGGCTTTTTGACATGGCCCCATTCGAGGATGAAGCCGAGACCTGGGTAACGGTTGCGGCCGAACTGCAAAAGCGAAACATTGCTTACGTGCATTTGAGCGACCAGCTGACCATCGGTGCGGAACGGATGCCTGAGGGGTTCGCCAAGAATTTCAGAGAGTCATACCGAGGCACGCTCATCGCGGCGGGAGGGTTTGACCGTGACTCCGCTGAAGCCGCTCTTGAGGCGGGCGAGCTCGATTTGATTGCCTTCGGCCGTCCCTTCATCGCCAACCCTGATCTGGTTGAGCGCATGAAGAATGGATGGCCGCTTGCTACGCCTGACCGGGAGACGTTCTACGGCAACAGCGGTGAAAAGGGATATGTAGATTATCCATTTTACAACCCCGCCTGAGGTGCATCTGCGCGCTGAAGCTGCCTGAGTCGAGAGTCAAGCCGATGGTCGTATACGCTGGCCAGCAAGCACACTGCGCGATGACAAAAAGGCGACCTCGACGTGGGGTCGCCTTTTCATCTATGAAGTCACAGATCATCAGTCAGGGCGGAAAACTTTCGATTGCCGTTGAGCGAGTTCGAGTAGCGCATCGACGATCATCCGTACCTTGGGCTGGATGTAGCGTGTCCGCGGCCAGATGACATGGATTGGCATTTCAGCCCCCTCATATTGCTGAAGGACAGGAATCAAGAGTCCTTGCTCGATCTGATCTTGAACGAGCCAGGTTGGAAGTTGCGCCAGCCCTCCCCCCGCAAGTGTCATCTCCAACAACATTTCTCCATCACCCATCTCGTGCTTAACGCACACCTCTTGCTCGCTGACATGCCCTTTATCATCCAGCAGCATCCAGGTCTTTCGGGTGCCGTTTCGCCAGCCAACTATACAGTCGTGGGTGAGTAAATCTTCTCGGCTCTGCGGGACACCGCGCCGCTCAAGGTAATCGGGTGTGGCGCAAATCAGCAAGCTCTGGCTACCGAGCTTTCGCGCGACAATCTCACCGTCATCCTTAAGCGTTCCAATCCTAACCACCAGGTCGACCCCATCATTGATGATATCGACAAGCCGCTCACTGAAGCTCACTGACAGATCAAGCTTGTGATATCGAACCGAAAGATCAATCAGTGTGGGCAAAATGTGCCGGCGGCCAAACGCAGCGGGTAGATCTACTCGTAGCCGACCAACGGGCTCCTGCTGACCGGTAGTAAGGAAGCTTTCCGACTCTGCCAGCTCGTCAATTGCCCGAAGGCAACTGGCGAGAAATGCCTCTCCTTCACTCGTCAATATAAGACGCCGAGTGGTGCGATGCAGAAGCTTCACTCCGAGGCGGGCCTCCAGGCGCGTAACACTTTTACCTACTGCAGAGCTGGTGACTCCAAGCTCCAGCGCTGCAGCGGTAAAACTGAGCGTTTGAGCTGAGGTGACAAACTCCCTGATTCCGTCAAACGTGTTAACCGCCATTATGGAACCCTGAGCTGAAATGATTTGAGTTCATGCGCCTTAATGGCGAAATTGTACAGGAATCCGCAGCCCTTGAGTGATAAAGCACTTAAAACAGTGCTGGCAGCCCAGCGGTTTCGCCACCATCGGCGATGAATTCAGCCCCTGTACTGAAAGAGCTTGCATCGCTAGCCAGAAACAAAGCCAAGTTGCTGATCTCTGATGGGTGGCCCGCACGATTCATGGGGACGTGTTTAAACGCCTGGTAAAGCCCGTCGATCATTGGCGTTTGGATATTGCCGGGATGGATCGAATTCACACGTATGTTGTAAGGGGCAAGGTCTAGTGCGGCTGCCTTTGTGAGGCCGCGGACACCGAATTTCGATGTGACATAGGCGGGAACCGAAGAAAAGGCCTTGAGCCCGGAGGTCGATGACACATTGATAATTGAACCGCCTCCCCCATCCTTCATAGCGGGCGCTACGGCGCGTATCCCCTTGAACGTACCACTAAGATTGATTGAGGTTACGAGTTCCCACTCCTCGTCAGAGCATTCATCAACTGGCGTAAAGCGAAGGATACCTGCGTTGTTTATCAACACGTCAATGCGCCCAAATCGTTTCCTGGCTGTGTCCACGGCCCCTTCCCATTCCTGAGTACTCCGCACGTCGAGATGCACCGCAATAGCATCGCGTCCGAGTTCGCTGGCAACCTGTTGAACCTGGTCGTCGAGGACATCAGCCAACACAACCTTCGCTCCCCCCGCGACGAAGGCAACAGCTTCCTCCGCCCCCATGCCCTGACCAGCCCCCGTGATCAATACCACTTTGTCATTCACGTCCATAAACTATCGCCTCCCTTCCAATCTATTAAATTCAACAAAAACGTTTTGATTGCTTTGATGCCGCGACCAATCCGCCCAGCAATTCGCCTTGTAGCAACAGAGGAATCGTTACGACGGACTTTAAATGAGGTGATACGCATCAGATCAATCCTGCGTCTAATATGCAGGTTCCAGCGTATTCAGCGAGTGAATAAGGCCTCACGCCGTTGAGTCACGACAGGCCGGAGGACATTAGCGAGGTCGCCAAGCGTTAAGACCCTGACAGGGTGGCGCGGGAATTGATATTGAATATTTACGTAAGCATAGCGTGTTGCTCCGGCTTGCGAGGCTTCAATGAAGCGTCTTGTTGTTGTTGGGGCCGCTTACGAAACTAGACAGGATTGCGAAGGTTAACCAATAGAAAAATAGTTGAAATCGATTCGCAAAACACATCACGGCACACCCGTGATCTGATGTAATGAGACAAGAGAATGATCATTTCATTGCTGACGCGCAAAATTCAGCCATTGCGCGGGAGCCGTGCCCCTCTAGCCATGTAAGGTTTACATGCCTCAACGGCGTTGCCCTGAAGGGCAGCGGCGGGCTACTCCTTAGGCACTACCACCCTGGCCTTGCCCACTAACAGATACCCCAGCGACATGGCGACCACCACCAGCATTACCGCTGAAGCCTTCTCCATACCTAATGCATCCACCGCCGCGCCCATACCGATGATGCCGATGGCACTCCCCAAATATCCCGCGAGATAGAAAAGCGATCCCAAAGCGGCTCTGTGAGTACCAGGAGCAAGCGATGTAAAAACACCCATTGCGCCCACGAACGTAGCGCCATATCCCACCCCTGCCAGCACAGTAAAGAGTACGAAGATGGATGGCAGATGTACGCACAGGGCGACCAGGCACCCCACCCACGCTGCGCATATCAAAGCCCCACCACTTCTCATCGCGACTTCAGGCCTGATGCGTCGGCAGAAAAATTGCGTTATCCCCGCTGTCGCCTGGAACGCGGTCACAAGTAAACCGGCCGAGGCATGGCTTTGCGCTGAGACCTCCGTCAACGTGCTGATGATCATCGAAGGCCCTAGCGCGACGAAAACCGATCCCACTGACCATGCGACCACCAGGATCAATGAAATCCGAGTGAACGTCCGCCAGCTCCCTCTCATTTGTTCGTCGAGGGTCAAGCGCACGCTTGCGTCGCTTACTTTGGCAGCGTGATGAACAACCTCCTCGCTCCATTGCACGCGACACAATCCAATTGCAGTCAACATGGCCAGGCAAGCGTTAAGTGCAAAAGGACTGAGCGTAGGGTAAAAATCAACGGCTATGGCAGCTGAGCTCAGAACGGGCCCCAAAGCTGCGCCGGATGTGAAAGAAACGGTGGCCAATACCGCTGCATGCCGCTTGCGGTCTTGAGCATCAAAACCTACGAGCGCCGCATTGGCGCTCCCCGTAAGTGCACCCGTCCCTACCCCCGCCAAAAAGCGTCCCAGAAAGAGCCCATGAAGCTCCGTAGAAAATGCGAACACCAATGACCCTGCAGCCACCGCAAACAGTGCCGGCAGCAATACAAAGCGGCGATCCTCCAATCGGTCGGAAAGCCTTCCCAGGACTGCCAACGCGAGCAAGACGCCGATGGCGTAAACGGCAAAAAGCGAGGTCAGGGTTGTCGACGAGAAATGCAGGTTCGCTTGATAAAGACCGTACAAGGGGGATGGAGCTGTACTGCCTACGAGCGCGCTCAAAATGGCCAGGGAAACAAGCAAGCGAGCGTTAGCCAAAGAGTGATTTGTAGACACGGGTTAACCACTTCGCTAGTCGGAGATGCATTGACTATACCGATGCTTAGCCTGCTAAGCATTAGCCTGAAGGTTAATTCTGCAACCTTGAACCCGCACTCAACTTCTTCCAGGCGGGGGGCAGCGACGGTTTATCCTGGCGAATGAGAGCAAAAAAGAAGGCGCCCCTTGGCGCCTTAAAGAGACTCCCACCAAAGGAAATCGGGAGTTTTACTGCTGTGCTACAGGCGGTTTATGGGAGATATCAGACCACCCTCCCCCCAGCGCTTTGTACAGTTGGACTTGGGACGTGAGTTGAGCAAGGTGATCGGTCAACAGTCGTTGCCTTGCCGACAAGAGCTGACGTTGGGCATCAAGCAAAGCCAAGTAGCTATCCACGCCTTCGTCGTAGCGCTGCTGCGCCATCTGGTTGTACTCCTCGGCGGTGCGCACCAGGTCACGCTGGCTCTCTATCTGCTCGCCCCAAGTTCCTAGCGCAGCCAGGCCATCCGCCACTTCGCGGAAGGCGGTCTGGATAACCGACTCATAGTTCGAAACTCCAATATCTTTCTGGATTTTCGCGTAGTCCAAACTCGCCTTGAGTCGCCCGCCATTGAAAATGGGGAGATTGATTTGAGGGGCGAAGCTCCAGCTTTGCGAACCTGAATCAAACAGGCCGCTCAGTCGACTGCTGGCAGTCCCTGCGCCCCCCGTCAACGTGATACTCGGGAAAAAAGCCGCACGGGCAGCGCCAATATTTGCATTGGCCGCGCGCAGCTGATGCTCGGCGGCACGGATGTCTGGACGCTGTTGTATCAGCTCCGCGGGCAGCCCTGCTGGTATGTCTGCGAGTAAGGCTGCATCCAGATCCACACCGCTCAGTTTGGCCGGAATGTTCGTCCCCAGCAGAAGCCGCAGAGCATTTGCGTCCTGGGCAACCTGACGGGTGAATGCGTGTACCTGCCCGCGCCCGCTGTCTACGAGTGTCCTTGCCTGACGCACATCGAGATCCGATGCAGTACCGGCCTCGCTGCTGGCTTGTACCAGATCCAGGTTGTGCCGGTAGTTTTGCAGTGTCGACTGCGTAACCTCCAGAAGCTGCTGATCAGTGCGCCATGTAAAATAGGCGATCGCAACGTTGGCGACCAAGCCCAACTGCACGCTCCGTTGCGTTTCTTCGCTCGCGAGATACGTCTCCAGCGCATTCTGATCAAGGCTACGTACGCGGCCCCAAACGTCCAGCTCGTAGCTCATTAGCCCTACCTGAAGACTGTTATCTCCCGCTGTGGTTTGTTGACCCGTTGTTGAAAGGTCACCCGGGGTTCGGGAGCGCCCAGTGCGCCCGTCAAACTCAATCTCAGGCAGCAGCGCCGCCCCCTGGATGCGGTACTGCGCGCGGTATGCGTCAACACTCAGTGCCGCTTTGCGCAGGTCGCGATTGTTGGACAGAGCCAAATCTACCAGTTCATGCAAAGCTTGATCTTTGAAGAAGGTTTTCCAGTCGATCTTCGCCAGGCTTCCTGAAGACGGGGCCGCATACGCGGCGCCCTCAGGAAATGTATGGGGAACCGGCGCCTCGGGACGTTGGTAATCGGGGATCAGACTGCAACCACCCAAAGTCATCGCCAACACCAAGAGTAGAGGTTTATGCGTCATGTTGAGCTCCCTCAGGGGTAGCTACGCGTACAGCCCCACGTTGCTTGGACTTGAACATTTTTGTCACTGCCACGTAGAACAACGGCACGAAGAAAATGGCCAAGAATGTTGCCGCGAGCGTACCCCCGACCACCGCGGTACCAATCGAATGCTGGCTGCCACTGCCAGGCCCGTAGGCGCGCGCAAGAGGCAGCGTACCCATCACGAATGCGATAGAAGTCATGATGATTGGACGAAGTCGCAGACGAGCTGCCTCGGTTGCAGCCTGTACCAAGGTACGGCCCTGGTTTTCGTAGAGGTCTTTAGCGAACTCGACGATCAAGATGGCGTTCTTCGCCGCAAGCCCCATGGTCGTCAACATGCCGACCTGGAAGAACACGTCGTTGGACAGACCTCGCCCCAGCGTTGCAGCGACCGCCCCGAGCACCCCCAGCGGCACGACGAGCATGATCGATACTGGCACCGACCAACTCTCATACAGAGCGGCAAGGCAGAGGAATACGATCATCAGTGAGAGCACATAGAGTGTCGTCGCTTGGGAACCTGCTGCTCGTTCTTCATAAGAAAGACCAGTCCAGGACACTCCAAAGCCATTCGGCAGCTGCGAAGCGACCCGCTCAATCGCTGCCATGGCATCACCTGTGCTGTAGCCAGGCGCTGGCTGACCCAGTAACTCAACAGAAGGGATGCCGTTATAGCGCTCCAGCTTGGGCGAGCCGTAGACCCACTGACCACTGGCGAACGAGGAGAATGGCACCATCTGCCCAGCCGCATTTCGAACGTACCACTTGTCAAAGTCTTCAGGCGAAATCCGAGCGTCCATTTCTCCCTGGACATAAACCTTTTTCACACGCCCTTTGTCGATGAAGTCGTTGACGTAAGTGGAACCCCAAGCAACAGACATCGTGTCATCGATCGACTCGATCGAAACCTGCAGTGCCCGCGCCTTCTCATCATCAATGGTCACTTGGTACTGAGCTTCATCAGCGAGTCCGTTAGGCCTCACGATGGCCAGTGCAGGCTCTTTGGCCACCAGCTTGAGCAACTGGTCGCGAGCCTCCATCAGCGCAGCATGCCCTCGAGCACCGTTGTCCTGAAGAAAAAGGTCAAAGCCCGTGGCGTTGCCCATTTCCATGATGGCAGGAGGGACGATTGATACGACATTCGCATCCCGGACAGTGCTGGCAAAGCGCGTGATCCGCTGAGCAATGGCAAAGGCTGAGTTTTCACTTTTTGTACGCTCCTCGAACGGCTTCAGTCGCACCCAGATCACAGCAGAGTTCTGCCCGCGGCCAGCGAAGTTGAAGCCACTGATATTGAACGCGGAGACGACACCTTCTTTCTCCTCTTCCAACAGATACGTCCGAACTTTATCGATGACCGTCTGGGTGCGTTCAGCACTGCTGTTAGGCGGTGTCTGAATCTGCACAATCAACAATCCTTGGTCTTCATCCGGCAGGAATGCAGACGGCAGATTTCTGAACATGGCGATGACGCCGAGCAGCAGCAATGCATAAATCACGAAGGTACGCTTGGGGTTGCGCAGGATCTTGGAAATCGAAGACGCATAGCGATCAGTGTTTCGTTCGAAGACGCGGTTGAACCAAGCGAAGAAACCTGTTTGCTTCTTCTGACCACCGGCATGAGCCTTGAGCATGGTTGCGCAGAGTGCCGGGGTGAAAACCAGCGCGACCAGGACAGAGAGCCCCATCGCGGTGATGATAGTGATGGAAAACTGTCGGTAGATGATCCCTGCGGAGCCGCCGAAGAAAGCCATCGGCATGAATACGGCACTAATCACCAAGCCGATGCCTACGAGCGCTCCGGAGATTTGCTTCATCGATTTGTAGGTGGCGTCACGTGGCGACAGGTGCTCCTCTTCCATCAGTCGCTCGACGTTTTCCACGACCACGATGGCATCGTCCACGAGAAGCCCGATCGCCAGAACCATGGCGAACATCGTCATCACGTTGATAGTGAACCCACAGGCGTACAGCACGCCAAAGGTACCGAGCAGCACCACCGGCACCGCCAGGGTTGGAATCAAGGTCGCACGCATGTTCTGCAAGAACAGCAGCATGACCAGAAACACCAGAACGACTGCCTCGAACAGGGTATGCACCACCGAGTCGATCGAGGCTTTCACCGAGGGGCTGGTGTCGTAGGGGTAAACTACTTCTACGCCGGGCGGCAGGTAAGGTTTAAGCTGGTCGACAGTATTTTTTACGCGTGCGACGGTCTCCAGCATGTTCGCGCCGGTGGCCAAGCGCAACGCAATACCGGCTGCAGGTTTACCGTTGTAGTTGACGTCGTAGGAGTAGGTTTCATTGCCCAGCACCACTTCCCCCAGATCCTTCAAGCGAATCTGAGAACCGTCCGGCTGCACCTTGACCAAAATCTCCTTGAACTCATCAGCCGTTTTTAACCGGGTTTTACCGATCACCGTCGCGCTCAGTTCAACACCTTTGCGCGTCGGCAGTCCGCCAATAGCTCCAGACGAGACTTGGACGTTCTGCGCCGAGATAGCGGCGGTGACATCGCTCGGCATTAACTGGTAGCTATTGAGCTTGGCTGGATCAAGCCAGATCCGCATCGCATTCTGGAAGCCAAAGACAAAGAAGTCGCCCACCCCTTGGGTACGGGAAAGCGGATCCTGGAAGCTCGACACGACGATGTTGCCCAGGTCACCGTAGCTCAGCTTTCCATCCTTCGAATAAATGCTGACCAGCAGCATGAAATTCACCTGGAACTTCACCACGCGGATCCCTTGCCGCTGCACTTCTGCTGGCAGGTTAGGCGTCGCAAGCTGAAGCTTGTTCTGAACTTGAACCTGCGCGATATCAGGATTGACGCCCTGGTCGAAAGTCACTGTGATTTCAACACTACCGTCGCTGTTCGCTGCTGAGCTGATGTAGCGCAGGCCATCGAGGCCGTTCAACTGCTGCTCAATGACTTGCACCACAGTGTCTTGTACGGTCTGCGCAGAGGCACCTGGGTAGGTTACGGTAATCTGGACGGCCGGAGCCGCTATATCAGGATATTGATTGACAGGAAGGCTGTGGATCGCCAGTGCTCCACCGAGCATGATCGCAAGCGCGATCACCCAGGCGAAAATTGGCCGATCAATAAAGAAACGAGACATCGTCGACCTCTTAGTTCGCCGTCAAAGCGGTGTTCACGTGGACGTTAGATGCAGGCTGCCCTTGGACGACCGAGTCCGCTTGAACGAACTGCAGCCCCTCGGTAATAACCCGCTCACCTGCCCTTACACCACTGTCTACCAGCCAGGCGTTCCCTACCGTTCGCACGGTCTCGAGGTCGCGCTGTTCTACACGATTGTCAGCAGTGATCACCCATGCAGTCGCGACACCCCGACTGTCCCTGACGATGGCTTGTTGAGGAACCAGAATGGCGTTTTCGCGCACTCCCTCCTTCACTTGGGCATGCACAAACATTCCTGGCAACAGAGCACGTTCAGGGTTGGGGAAAACAGCGCGCAATGTCACCGAGCCGGTGCCTTGGTCAACGCTCACTTCGGAGAATTTCAAGGTGCCGGAAAGCGGGTAGGCACTGCCGTCATCCAAGGTCAGGCTAACTTCAGCCTGGTCAGTGCCGGAGGCTTTCAAATCACCCGACTTCAGTGCACGCTTGAGCGCAAGGATGCGGGTGATGGGTTGCGTGACATCGACATAGATCGGATCGAGCTGGTTCACCGTTGCCATGGCGTTGTTTTGACCATCGGTCACAAGCGCACCTTCGGTAACAGCCGAACGACCTATACGGCCTGTGATAGGCGAGAGCACCTTGGTGTATTGGACATTGATATCGGCCACGCGCTTATCCGCTTCAGCCTGCTGCCACGCTGCAACGGCATCATCATGTTGCTGTTGGCTCACAGCACGGGCTTTGAGTAGCCGCTCGTAACGCTCGGCAAGGTTGCGGGCACTGCGAAGATTGGCCTCAGCCCGAGCTTGTTGGGCTACGTATGTGCGCGGGTCGATTTGGTAAAGCTGTTGGCCCTGCTTGACCTCGCTGCCTTCCGTAAACAACCGGCGCTCAAGGATGCCCGCAACTTGCGGACGGACTTCAGCGACGCGAAACGCCGATGTGCGCCCAGGGAGATCAGTACTCAAAGTCAGCGGAGCTTCCCGGATTTCGTAGTAACCAACTTTTAATGCTGTCGGATTCGCGTCTTGATCCTCCGCGTAATTGCAGCCCGCCAGCAGTAATGCTGCAGAAAGGGGCAAGATCCCTAACGCGGCCCTAGAAAATGTTTTGTTCATAGAAACTCCGCTACGTAACCGCTTGCACACACGCGTGCAAGCACAAGCCTTGAAGCCCAAGCTCGCCTAGACGGTCATGTAGAAATTTGGTGCGAATGATGATGTCGACAGGACTGAATCCAGGCGCCATCGCTTGGAGGGGATTCTAAGCCTCGTCCTGATTTTGATTAATCAGATAAAATTCCAGTCATTTCATCCCTGGATTCCAATATAAAAATCGGGCATGACTCCGTGTGCGTGGAGACGCTTGAGCATAATGAGAGGCAGGGTGCGCAGAGACGCGGGGTTATAGGCGCTTGCCCTGTTCCGAATTGGTTGAAGAAATCGGGATGTGTGCGGGGTGTGAAGGGAGTATTAGGATCGAAGCTCTGGACAGCGTGGTGCATGACCGCTACCGATGAGTCGTTAAGACTCAAATGTGGCTGCTGTCCACTCAGATCGTATCGCGACGCAAACCTCTCCTAACCCGCGGCTGAGCCAAAGAGGCTGGATTGTTTTCAGATAGGCAGTTCACCATTTTCGATGACCTCAACGGCCTCAATCGACGGCATCGACTGCGCGACATCGTCAATAAGACGAAGCTTTAGCACGCGGATTAATGCTGGGTCACCAATGATGGCGCTCACAACCGCATCGTATGCAGAACTTCCTTCCGATGCGGCGACCCGGGCAGAGAGTTGATGCACCTCATTTCCAAAAGCACGCCGGACTGAATCGCTTGCTCCTGTGAGTCCTCCAAGTTCTGCATGAACGCGCGCAAGGACACGATTGGTCGACCATGAGGTTTCGTAGCTTGACCTTCTGTTCGAGAGAATCGGCGTTTTGTCTAGAGCGATAAAGCACGGCACACTCGGCGAGAAATCAATTCGCGTTTCATAGCTGATGATCGAGCCTTGCATTCCCGATGGCCCTGGAGCTTGGTAAGCGACAACCATATTCAGCAAGCCATCGCCATTTTCTGCAGTCGAGTAATTTGAGTGGATGATGTGATGGGAGCTAATTACATCCGGTATCGATGCGAACCAGGCCGCAAGCGACTGATGATCATGGGCGAAAATATGCTTCATCCGGTGACCGGATAGAAGAATGTTCGGATGGAAGATTTTCAGGTGGTCATGGACGTCACCTCCGGGCGCTTCCAGGAAGGCGAACCAACGATGGGCCAAATGCAACGCTATGTGATTTGATCGGGAGATGGCTTCAGTCGAGTGGATTTCAGGCGTCATGCGCTTTCTCCTCGGGTTCAACTACCTGAGCGAGCGTTGCACTCACACCCTCACTTTTTTTCAACGAATGGGTGATGCTGGTCAAAGCGTTCAGCCTGGATGTCTCACCTGGCATCATGAGGTTGATCATGACCTCACCAGTACCATAGGCACCCGCCAGCTCACGTAGCTGAGCTACGACATGATCAGCTGTCCCATAGATGAGCCGCCCTTTGTTGCGCTCTCGGATCGCTAGCTCATCCGAAGACCAGCGATGTGCCCGCGTAGTCTCGATCGATGGCACCCGATCGAAAGGGCTCGCGCTTTCCGCATAGGTAAGCCAGAGGTGGAAGGCAGCAGCATAATCCTTCGCCTCTTCTGGCGTTTCTCCGACAGCCACAAAGACCGCTACGACCACTGAAGGTGAATTTGAAAAGTCAGTCGGCTTAAAGGCCTGGCGATACGCACTTGCTGCATGCGGCCCATCGCCTCGAGGATTGATGAAATGGGCGAAGGTGAACCCCAAGCCGGCTTGCGCAGCGACTTCCGCTGTTGCGCCCGAAGCGCCTAAAACATAGGGCTGAGGCCTGTCGCGGGTTTCTGGCTGAGCGCGCATGCCCTCATAACGCGAGTTGGGCGTGTGGTTACCGGTCACGAACCCGAGCAAATCGGCAACTTTGCGGCCATATGGGATCGACTCGCTTTTTTCATCATTGAGCGCCCTGCTCGTACGTCTGTCAGCCCCAGGGGCACGACCGAAACCAAGGTCGATACGGCCAGGGAACAACGCTTCAAGCAACTGGTAATTCTCTGCGATCTTCAAACTGCTGTAGTTGGGTAGCAGTACCCCACCAGAACCGACCCTGATCCTCTTGGTTGCCGATGCGACACGCGACATGAGGATTTCAGGGGAATTACTGGCCGTCGCTGGAGCACCATGGTGCTCCGAGACCCAGAACCTTTTGAATCCGCTTTCCTCCGCGCACTGAGCCAGGCGCACGCTAGCCGCCAGCGCATCGACAGGGAGGAGCCCCTCATCAACTGGGGAATAGTCAAGAATGCTCAGCTTCAATGGCGTGTTCATATTCACGCTCCTTCCATTTGGCCGGACACTTGCTCAGCGTTGCTGCGATCAGGCCATACGACTTCTAATCGAGTACGCGTAATGCGCCACTCGCCATTGATTCGCTTGTACTCATCGGCGTAAAGCCCCAGAAGCAGTAACGGGTTTGGATCAGGCTTCGAAGCCGTCTCGAAGTCGATGAGATAGCAACGCCCCTCAGCAGTATCAGGCCCGGTCAACTTGATCCAGTGGTTAGTGATCGCGTGCATGAAGGGGTAGCTACCCTGCAGATCACGATCGTAAAGCTTGAACGCGTCGTTCAGCCCGGCGCGAATCGCATCAATCCCATCCATCTTTCCGACAGTGACCTCTACCACTGCATCAGCCGAAAAAACCTGGTCAAGTGCCTGGATATTGTTGCTGTCCAGGTGATGGGCATAAAGGATTCTGAGGTCGCGGATTTCTTCACGATCAAGGAGACGTTGGGTAGCACTGTCCATGGTTAATTCCTCGGAAATTAGAACTGACAAAATAACGCGAGATTTCGATCCAAATGCATGATGAACCTCGTCGGCTCAGGGTGCCGGAGATGGCGGTACTTATAGGTACCTAGCCTTCTGCAGACCCGCTCGAATCTGTAGTGCCCCTACTTTAATTAGCAAAAGGCAAAAGATAATCAGGCTTTTATTCCAGGCATTTGAGAATCACAGGATCGAATCGCCTGCTGAGGCTCACAGACTGGGCGCCTGGGTTTTCATGATGAAGTGGAGGACGACGCAAGGTCGTCTGCATGACGAGGGGTGGCTAGTCCTGGCTTCCCAGGCGCGCGCAAACTGAGGGGGATTGCAGCGGAAAGTCCACCCCTGAAAAGGAGTGGACTGTCATCTATCTCTACTTCCTAGGAAGCGCGTAGGCAATCAGCATATCGCTTCGATCCATGGAGCTCCGTGCCCCTCCAGCACTGATCACAACGAACTGCCGGTTGCTCGACGGAGAAACGAATGTCATCGGAGTAGCCTGTGAGCCCACGGGCATGCGTGCTTTCCAGAGCTCCTCACCCGTCGACTGGTCGTATGCACGCAGGAAATAGTCCTGAGTACCTGCGAAGAAGACCAGACCAGACCTGGTGGAAACGGTACCTCCGATAGTCGGCATACCGATCGGAAAAGGTGCTCGGACTTTCACTCCAGCGATTGCCGTGTCTTGAACAGTGCCAGCAGGCCGCTGCCAGATGATCTGGCGAGTATTCAAATCAATACCAGTGACGGTGCCGTAAGGTGGAGCTTGGCATGGCACATCGATGGGAGAGACAAACGACGAGTTGGTCAGCACAAAAGGCGTCCCGCGCATGGGAGCAAACTCGGAATGCGGTTTGCCATTGCCGGCAATTTCGTGATGCTCGCTAGGTACAAGCTGCACTCGAAGCGGGATGCGAATGTCATTGACGACCATTGTCCCGGTATCTTCATTGATCGACACACTCCCCCAGTTCATCCCTCCAAAGTTGCCGGGATGCTGCAAGCTTGCAGTGGTACCTGGAGGCGTGAACGCACCATCGTAGCGCAAGGATTTGAATTGGATTCGGCACAGGAGCTGATCGTAAATGGTCGCTCCCCACATGTCGGACTCACTAAGCTTCTCCTGACCGATGTAGGGCATACCCACTGAATAGGGTTGGGTAGGAGCGGTCTTATCTCCGGCCAATTCCTGCTGAGGAACCCCGCGCTCGACGACATCGGCAATCGGCTTCCCCGTCTCCCGGTTCAGCATGAAAATGTTGCCAGTCTTGGTTGTCTGGATCAGCGCAGGGACGCTTGCGCCCTTACCGTCCGGAACGTCATACAGGGCAGGTTGTGCAGGGATGTCGTAGTCCCAGATGTCATGGTGCACGGTCTGGTAAGCCCAGCGCTCACGCCCAGTCTTGTAGTCGAGAGCCACAACCGACGAAGCGTAGCGATTCGCAGCATCCGTACGATGGCCACCCCAGAAATCGGGTGTTGAGTTCCCCAGCGGAATGAAGAGCAGGCCACGCTTTGAATCGTAGGCGGCCGTAGACCACATGTTGGGTGTACCGCGGGTGTAGGTCTGCCCCTCCGGCGGATACTTCGTGATAGATGGGTTGCCGAGATCCCACGCCCACTCCAATGCCCCGGTGGCCGCATTGAAGGCCCTGATAACCCCCGAGGGCTCATTAGTTTCCAGGTTGTCATACACCCAGCCACCAACCACCAGCAGATTGCCTGCAACCGTTACTGGAGAGGTGCCCATGTAATACGTAGGCTTGACCTCCCCCATACCTACTTGCAGATTGACTTGACCGTTGCTGCCGAAGCTCTGGCACAACTGACCGGTTTTGGCATCCAGGGCGATCAATCGTGAGTCCAGCGTCGAGAGGATCACACGCTGGGGACAATCCTGCACAGCAGCCGAAGCGTTCCGCACAGAGTCCGAGACTTCAGTCGCATCGTAATAACTGACGCCACGGCAACGGTTCCAGACCTTGAGGTTTTCCACCTTCGCATCGTATCGCCAGATTTCCTTACCGGTATTGGCGTCGACTGCAAACACTTTGTTCAGCGGTGTGCAGATAAAGAGCGTGTCACCGACCTGTACGGGCGTGTTCTGGTTCTCAGAACCGACGTCTGCAATCTCACCCGTACGGAACGTCCATGCGACTTCCAGGCTGGACACGTTCTCAGGCGTAATTTGCTCAAGCGGTGCGAAACGCGTCCCTGTCGGGGTGCGCCCGTAATGCTGCCAGTTACCATTCACTGCCGAGTCTGGAGCCCCGCCAACCAATGGTGGACGCGCCGCCCCCTTGATCACGCCGTGAGGGAAGAACATAGCAACGAAGCCGGCAACCAACACAACGGCTGTCAGGCCTGCTGCCCCTCCCCAGGCCGCCTTTTTGCGTTCAAAGCCTACCTTGGAAGCCAACAGGCAGACAGGAACCAGTACAAGCAGAATGCCCGCCAGCCTTGGCACCAAAGGCCAAAATTGAAAGCCTACTTCATAAATTGACCACAGAATCGTTGCGGTAGTCAGTAGCAGATAAGCCCAGACGCCTAGCTTCCTTCTTTTGAAGAAACCATACGAGGAGACCGTAAGGATCACGCCGGTGAGTAGGTAAAAGAATGAACCGCCCAGCCAGGCGAGATACAGGCCGCCAGCCAAAAGAGGCAGTGCGAGCAGCAGGAGTACCCCTCCTAACCAGAGCGGTAATTGAGACAGGTTTCGGGAATTCACTTCATCAGTGACATCTTTCTGAAATTGCATTTTTGCGCACCTATTATTTTTTTCGCGCTGACAAGCGTACGCAGCTATGGCTCCAGTACTCGCCGCCGAAGCGATGAGGCCTGGAGCAGGTCGCCGTCTAGTCGTTATTCTCTTTCTCGAATACCGCCAGCTGCATCAGCTCTTGAGCAGAACTGCTACCGACTTGGTTTCGGTGTAGTGTTCAAGCCCACTGAGCCCCATTTCTCGGCCGATACCGGACTCTTTAAAACCACCGAAAGGCAGCGAAGGATCAATCTGGTTGTGACTGTTCACCCAGATAATCCCCGCACGGATACGCGCTGCGAGCGCATGCGCCTGGCTGACATTTTGAGTCCAGATGCTGGCAGCTAGCCCGTACTCTGTGTTGTTGGCTTCGCGGGCAAGGTCGTCCAGGCTCTGGTTCGAAATCTTCATCGCAGAAATTACTGGGCCGAAAATCTCTTCGCGGTAAACCGTCATGCCTGGCTTGACATCGGCCAATAGCGTTGGCTTGTAGAAGTAGCCGTCCCCGCCAATTTCACTCGCCCCGCAGACGACTCTCGCCCCTTCACTAACTCCCGCGCGAACGAGCTCGCTTACCCGTCCAAGCTGGCGCTGGGAAATCAGTGGGCCCAGCTGAGTGGCGCGATTCAGTCCATGACCTAGCTTCATCTGGGAAACGAACTCTGCAACTCCATTGATTACGTCGTCGTAAACATCTTCATGGATATAGAGCCGCGAACCCGCTGTGCATGCCTGGCCGCTGTTCAGCATGACGGCCTGAGCAACACCCGGTATCGCGGTAGACAAATCCGCATCAGGGAACACGATCACAGGGCTCTTACCACCGAGCTCCAGCGTCACGCGTTTGAGAGTCTTAGCTGCCGCGGCTGCGATAGCTTTACCAGTGGCAGTACTACCTGTGAACGCAATTTTATCCACCAGTGGACTGTTAACCAGTGCAGCTCCACAACGGCCATCGCCCGTGACGACGTTCAACGTTCCCGCGGGCAAGCCGGCCTCCTCGCAGATAGCCGCCAGGCGCAGAGCAGTCAACGGCGTGTCCTCAGCAGGCTTGAGCACGATCGAACAACCGGCAGCCAACGCAGGCGCCAGCTTCCATGCGGCCATCAGCAGAGGGACGTTCCAAGGAATAATCTGGCCGACAACCCCCACAGGCTCATGGGTTGTGTACGCATGCCACTCGCCGGTCAGCCCCACCGGCACCGACAAGCCATTGAGCTTGGTGCACCATCCCGAGTAGTAGCGGAAATGCTCCGCGGAATTGCGAACGTAAGCGTCCTTGACGATTCCGTAGGGGGAGCCTTCATCAAGTACCTCGAGCTCCGCAAGCTCCTGCGAATATTTGTCGATCAGTTCTCCAATTCGCCAAAGCACCTTGCTTTTCTCCGACCCAGAAAGCTTGCGCCAAGCTCCAGTATCGAAAGATTTGCGAGCGGCGAGAACCGCCTTCTCCACGTCCGCCTGATCACCATCAGCCACTTCGGCGATGATCATTCCAGTGGCGGGGTCGAACACCTTTCTTCTCTCACCGCTCAGGGCGTCACTCCATTGCCCACCAATGAAGAGTCGATGGGCTTTTCCCAAAAAGCTTGTGGTCTCAGCCGTAATGTCTGGACGTGAAAGGTCGATCAAGTTCTGCGCAGGCATAGCGTCTTGCTCCGGCTCTAGAGGATTCAAGGAAACCTCATGTTGTAATGTGGGTGCCGCTACCGAACCTAAACAATCTTGCGATGCTTGACCAATGGAAAAAGTGCCAAGTTCGATACACAAAACGAATCGCTGGAGTTACCCCACGATGCTAAGAATGGGAGCCCTCGAAAATAAAAAAAGGCAGTGGGCCATAAGGCACCACCACCTTTTTTCTTAGGCCTACGCAGCCTGAGACATTCGCTCGTCAGTCGTGCCCACCGTAAGGCGGATAGTCGATGTACCCTTCATCTCCTCCCCCGTAGAAAGTGGCCCGATCAAAGGGAGTGAGCGGTAGCCCCCGCCTGAATCGATCAACCAAATCAGGGTTAGAAATGAACGGACGTCCAAAAGCAGCGAGATCTATAAGCCCTTCCTCAAGCATAGTTTGCGCGGTTTCCTGGGTGAGCGAGCCGGCAAATATCAATGTACCCTCGTAGGCGTTTCGGAACTCTCGTAGAAAGTCACGATTCATCAGGTTTCCACAAAGGGAGTCTTGGTCGCTAAGGTGGAGGTACGCAAGTTTTCGCGAGCTCAGCGCGGCAGCAGCGGCCAACCACGTTTCGCGCTCATCGGAAAATGCTGGCATAGCAGACAAGCGACCAAACGGGGCCACCCGTAGCCCAACGCGGTGGCTGCCGATCGCGGCGGAGATCAGATCGACTGTCTCAAGCAGGAATCGCAACCTGTTCCCAATGCTACCGCCATACTGGTCAGTGCGAGTATTCAATCCCCCATTGATGAACTGCTCAAAGATGTAGCCATTAGCACCATGGATCTCGACTCCATCGAAACCTGCGAGGATCGCATTTTCAGCTGCCTCGACGAAATCTTGCGACACCCGAGCAACCTCTGCCGTTGGCAGAGCTCGTGGCCTTGTGACTTGAACCTGACCCGGTTCTCCATCGGCGTTGTAACCGTAGCATGTGGTGTTCTCTGCCAAGGTATCAACCGAAGAAACCGGATTGTCCCCGTTAGGCTGTAGGGAGGTATGAGAGATCCGACCGACATGCCAGAGCTGGATGAAAATCTTACCGCCCCGTTCGTGAACTGCGTCGGTGACCTTCTTCCAGCCCGCCACTTGCTGCGGGGAGAAGATACCGGGGGTAAATAGGTACCCCTGGCCCTCTTGAGAAATCTGAGCCCCCTCAGTGATGAGTAATCCTGCACCAGCGCGCTGACGGTAGTACTCAGCGGTACTGGCATTCGGCACCGTGTCCTTGGCCCTTGATCTGGTCATTGGCGCCATGACGACACGGGAGGTCAACGGGGTGCCAGCGAGATCATATGGAGTTAACAGCGTCATCTTATACCTCAGCGAATTCATCCAAGGGTAAGCGAGGCTTACCAAGACTCTTTTTTGAAAGGCGCTTCAACCCAGCCCTTCGTCCAGGGTGACGACTGCTCGATAGTCCCCGTCATGGACTGGAAGAGCCATTCACCGTTCACTTTAACCAGATGATCCGTGTAGTTGCCGGCGAGCAAGAACGCCTCGGCCTCACAAGCGACCTTTTCGTTTCGCATGGTCAGCAAACAGACAAGGTTGAAGTGAGCGACAGCTCGATCACCTTCGGCGCTGAGTTCAATACGCGGTGCGAATATGTCGTGTTGACTCCACGAAATACCACGACTCAGATTCTTGCAGTGTTCTTTGATTGCACCCTGGCCGCGAACATCACCACCCACACCTTTGATAATCCACTCCCCGTCCTCGGCAAAGAGCCCGGCGATCTTTTCAGGGTCGTAACCATTATCTAAATGGTGGGCATATAGAAATTTCAGTGCTTTGATTTTCTCGCGGTCTTCGAGCCGTTCAAGACGCTGCTCGAGACTAAAGTGTTTTGGCGACATAGGTGGCGTTTCCTTGTTGTTATTGGCAATCCAACAATGTGCATCCTTGATCAACGCGTTTGGCCCACGGCTTGACGGAGCAGACCGGAAGCGCCTAGCAACCCTAGCCACCCCTGCGATGTTTGACTAATAGAGTTTTTTGCTTTATTGATACGTAAAACGAATCACAAATACAAATATCAGAATGCCATGAATCTTTCAGCTGCTAGCCCGAACCCAAAAACCTACAGCCTCTTCAAGCGGTTAAAGTATCGACATCTGCACATGCTGGTGACCCTTGGCAACTGCCAGAACCTGCATAGAGCAGCCGAGACCCTCAATATGTCTCAACCCACCCTCACCCGCATGCTGCAAGAAGTGGAAGATGCATTTGGCTGCGCGCTGTTTGAGCGGCAACCCCGAGGCGTTGTGACCACTCCCGTTGGCGAAGAGCTTTTGAAATTTGCCCACTCAGCGCTCAATAGCCTTGATCGTTGTGTAGAAGATCTGACGGCCAGGGCCGAGGGAGGGTACGGTCATCTAGCTGTTGGGGTTGTGATGGGAAGCGCGCTAGACCGAGTCGTATCAACCATCGCCACCATGAAGAGTGCCTCGCCTCACCTGGGTATCAGGATGATGAGCGACACCAGCGATCTTTTAATCGAAATGCTTGAGCAGGAGCGCTTGGATGTCGCTATTGCGCGCCTTGGCACTCCGAGCGACCGCTCCAGGTTTGAATTTGAACCGCTTGGTAATGATCGTCTGGTTATGGCAGTTCGAAGTGGGCACCCCCTTGCAACCCACTCACCTGCGAAGATGGAGGAGCTCATTCAGAAATGGACGTGGCTGTTGCAGCCCGCGGCAAGCCCAGGTCGCAAAGCCGTGGAACGCTGGTGGGCTGATCAAGATCTCTTGCCTCCGTCAAAGACGATCGAGTGCTCCTCGATCTGGGCGATGCTCCAGCTTGTCCAGCTTACAGATGCGGTCATGGTGCTCAGCGAAGCCGTGATTCATGACCACGTTCGAACAGGTCTCGTCACCGTACTGAAGGGCCATGTCATTGAAGGATTACCGCCCTATGGCATCATCCTGCGCAAGGGAATGGGCAGGAGCCGTGAACTTCAGAGCTTCTTGAGTCACTTGCACCAAGCCGCTCACACCGGGGCTAATTGATACTGGAGACAGGGCAACCTGGCGCGAACCGCGCTCAGCTACCCTGACTCACCTCTGCTCAAGCGCAACGTTAGAAACTCGCTCTGACCATCAGGCCAAGCAAAAAGGCATTGTCTACCTTCTCCACTGCCCCTGGATGGACGATGTATTGCAGGTTGGGACGCACCGTTAGCCAGCTTGTCACTTTTACGCCGTAATAGATCTCACTGCTGTACTCATCCGTTTGTATTGGCGTGTAGCGCGGATCATCGTAATCCGTGAGGTGGTTGTACATGTTCATGTGACGTTGATGCTCTGTGACATTCGAGGCGACACTTAAGCCACCAACCGCCAGCCCCACGGCGTCATTAGGCCGGGCAGAGAATGGGCCATTGATGATGAGTCCGATGTTGTAATGCCTGGCGACGAAGCCGGTTTCGCGATCGTTCCAGAACCCTTCTGAGAACACCTCGATCTGGCGAAGTGGGTCATCAGCGACGTACCCTACCGTTTGCCTTGCAACATACCACCAGCCTTTGCGGCCACGGTGCGAGCGATAGCGGGCATCGGGCTCAAGCGCATGTTCTTGGCCATCATCGTTGTAGCGGAGGTCGTCTGCATCAGTGGTGTTATAGAAAGCGCCTACCCTCAGTTCGGCTGGAAGACCAAACAGCGCGCTTTTCGGTGTCCAGATAGCCTCGACTGGGATGAGAGCCCCGTCCGCTCCGCTCATACTCATTTTGAAGGCGTTATCATTCTCTAAAAGAGTCGGATTCTGTTCGAATAAACCCGCTTGAAAAGCTAACTCGTCGAGCAATTGATACTTGACGGCGGCAGCCCACTGGCCGATAGGAAAATTGTACCAATCATCACCGTGCCAATTGCCGCCCGAGTTCCCACAGAAAATCAGGTTCTGAAAATCACAGTCAAACTGACCAAACGCTTCAGGGCCGAAGCGGCCCATTCGGAAAAACGAGTTAGGCTTACTCAGGCTCTTTTCAAGATAAAGCTGAGACAACCGAGTAACGCTACCCCGCCCATATACGTTTTGTGTCTGGGTCAAAGAGCCTGATCGTGGATCGGTCAATCGCTCTTTAGCTAACTCCTCACCATTACGATCGATAAGGGTCACGACAAACTTAAATGACGGCAGAGCAAACAGCTTGTCGAGATCCGCGCTAACTGAAACCATGTATTGATCAGCGTACGCAAGCTTTTTATCCTTATTAAAACCCCCACGGGCATTAAATGAGCTATCACTCCGATAATTCACATCAACGTCCAAGCCACGCTCATGTAAGCCGCTCTTGACTCCATTCCAATCCCCACCCATCCAGGGTGAGGCATTCGAATCGGCAGCACAGCCAATGCTCGGATGAGAAAAAAGCAACACGCAGGCAGCACTTGCGCACACACTGTGAGGCGCAGAAGTAAACTTCATTTTATTTCCCTTCTTTAATGACATCCCGCAGATGCCAATTATTATTTTTGAAGTCAGAAGAGCATATTGTAATGAAAACAGCGCCCCAAATTGCCTGGCCGCTGTTAGAGCAATCTAGAGTTTGCGAATAAGCCCCTCTTGCGCCACTGACGCGACCAAGCGCCCCTGACGATCAAATATCGACCCGCGTGCAAGGCCCCTTCCGGCACCACTCCACGGACTGTCTGTGACATACAGGAGCCAGTCGTCCACAATGCAATCCCCATGGAACCAGATGGCGTGATCAAGGCTCGCCACCCGCATGTCCCGTTGCATGTCCGATACACCATGGGGCAGCAGCGACGTGATCAGTAATGCAGTATCACTGGCGTAACCCAAGAGGCTGCGATGCACGTCCGCATCTTGAGTACCGATTTCACCGATTCGGAACCAGAAGCTCTTATTCGGCGCATGCCTAGTCGGGCTGCTGGGATCAATTGGCTCAACCGGGCGAATTTCAATGGCATCTGCCACCTCGTAACGAGATCGGATTTCAGCCATCAGATCGGTGTCGCCCGCTAGCAGCTCAAGCTCGGTCGGTAATGTTTCCGGGGGCGGAACCACAGGGACATCACGCTGGTGATGCATCCCGTCCTCTACGACATGAAACGAGCCATCCCCCACGAAAATAACCTTGCTGTCTTGCCAGGCTGTCAGACGCCTTCGGCAGAAGCTTCGACCATCCTGGACAGTTTCAACTTCGTACATCACAGGCGCATTGGCGCGCCCGGGGCGAACAAAATAGCCGTGGAGAGAATGCAGCCGTTTGTCCGCCAGGACGGTTCGCGTCATAGCCATTGAAGCCTGACCCAAGACCTGCCCCCCAAAAAGCTGAGGTAACCGCAGGTCTTGACTCTCGCCTCTAAAAACATTGGCCTCCACCTCCGTCAACGCGAAAATGGCGGCTAATTTCTGTGCCGGTGTGCTCATCTACACTCGCCTCGCAAAGCGTGTGCATGAACAGCTTCGGTGGTTGGTTATCCGCGAGACGACTGCCTCGCGAAAGCCCCCATCCGCCTATCCGCCGTCCATGCAACACAGCTTACAATCCGAACTCATTGCGCCTTGTAAACGGGCTCGCGCTTTTCTGTGAAAGCAGCAATGCCTTCCTTGAAATCTTCACTCAGAAGAATTCGGCGGAACGCTGTACGCTCCAATTCCAGCGCAGCATCCAACCCGCAGTCAGCGCCGCGGCGGATCACCTGCAGAGACGCGCGAACAGCCAAGGGGCCATTTCTGGTAATGCTGTGAGCAATTTCCAAGGCCCGAGCCAAGAGATTCGACGAACTCGTGAGCTCGCTGACCAGGCCTTCTGCCAGTGCTCGCTCAGCCGAAATGGGCTCGCCAGTCAGCACCATGTGAGTCGCCAATGCGTTGGGAATGACCCTCGACAAGCGAGTAACGCCGCCAGCACCAGCAATCACGCCCCAGCGAGGCTCAGGGAGTGCAAACTTCGCATAGTCCACGCTAATGCGCAGGTCACAGGCCAGGGCAAGTTCAAGCCCACCCGCATAAGCCAGACCGTTGATGGCAGCGATAATCGGCTTGGTCGTCGGCGAGCCTCGGTTGATACCGCAGAAATCGCCGTCATCGATTTCTTTCACTGCTCGCTCGCGCAGGTATGGCAGGAACGTTCCAATGTCTGCACCTGAGCAGAATGCCTTGGTGCCGGCGCCGGTGAGCACGACCACATGAATGTCGTCATCCTGGTTGATCCTTGCCCAGATCTCCCGGAAGGCTAAATGCGTGTTCAGATCAATGGCGTTCATCGCTTGGGGACGATTGATGGTCACCAATGCCACACGACCTTGCTTTTCGAATTCGATTGCCATGGTAACCCTCAGCCCTGGGGCTCAAAACGTTGACGGAGTTCGCGCTTCAGAATTTTTCCGTTGTGATTGAACGGCATTTCCTCATAAGCGATGAATTCGACGCGCTTAGGTAGTTGATAACTGGCAAGGTACTCACGGGCGTGAGCGACAAGGTGCTCAGCATTGCCGGCAACCCCTTCATGCAGGACGATGATCGCGGTGACCTCCTCTCCCCAGCGCTCATTGTTCAAGCCGATCACTGCAACCTCGCGCACGTGCTCATGCTTGGCGAGTACCGCCTCCACCTCTTGCGAATAGACGTTCAGCCCGCCGGTCTTGATCATGTCTTTCAAGCGGTCGTAGAAGTACACGAAGCCGTTCGCATCCATATGGGCAAGGTCACCCGTATGCAGCCAGCCATCTTGATCAATGGCATCAGCGGTCGCGTCCGGGCGATTGTGATAGCCAAGCATGATCGTCGGCCCACGCAGTACGATCTCGCCGATCTCACCCGGCGGTGCGACGTTACCCTGATCATCGAAAATGGCCACTTCCACATTCTGGAATGCTCGGCCGATGGAACCGCGGGCGCGGTCGTAGTCTTCCTCTTTCAACACGGTGGCAATCGGGCCAGCCTCAGTAAGACCGTATTGATAGAAGATCTTCACGCCGGGAATGCACGCCTTCATTGCGCTTCTGTCGTTCGCGGTCAGAATGCCGCTGCCGACATACCACCGAGACATCGAGCTTATATCCAACTCTTTCGCCAATGGGTGAAGCACGAACTCGCGCGCGAGGGAGGGGGGCATGAATGTGTTGGTGACACGCTCCCTATCAATAACACGCAAGACCTCCTCAGTTGCGTACTTCTCCAACAACGTGGCGGTAGCACCGAGATAGAGGTGCGGTAGCAGCCAGCAATTGAGGGCTGCGGAATGATGCAAAGGGGTGGCGATCAGCGTGTTGTCGCCCTCCTCCATATTGGTGTCGATGATCTCGTTGAGGGAGTTCCAGAAAAGATTGGAGTGACTCAGCAATACCCCTTTGGAACGACCGGTCGTTCCCCCTGTGTAGAGAATCACGGCGGGGTCATGTTCACTGAGGGCATCGGCGGTGTGCGGCAAGTTACTGCTGGGGCCCTTGAAGGCATCCAAGGACTCGAGCTTCAACACGGGCAGGGCAAGAGATTCAAGCAGCGAGCCAAAGGGTTCGACGTGCTGGTCGGAAACGAACAAGACCTTCGAGCCACTGTCCTCGAGCATCATCAAAATCTGTTCAGGCGTCTCTCGGTAATTCAAAGGAACCGCAACGGCGCCGATCTTGACGACACCGTAGAACGCTTCCACCCACTCACGGCTGGAGCTGGCAAGAAACGCTACCTTGTCGCCATGGCCTACCCCCTTGGCCAGAAGTGCGTGGCCAACCTGATTTGAACCGACTTCAAACTCGGCGTAGGTAGTGCGCCCCCCCTTGTCAATGAGGGCGACCTTGTCGGGGAAGCGCTTGGCGTTATGGGTGATGTGACCACCCAGCAGCATACGGCTAGACATGAAAATTCCTCTTGTAATTGTTTTGAAGCCCCTGGCACGCGGAGACCCACGTCGCATCCGAGCTGTCTGGACGCTCAGAATAACTAACCTGCGTTAGTTTGCAAGAGGGGAGAACGAGGCTTTTCAGAACAAAATTGCCTGCAAATGCGCTGAGGGCAGGGTGAAAAACCAGGCTGAATAAGGCTGTAGCCCTTGTATTTCAAGCAAAAGGCGCTAAAAATAACGTTCGTTAGTTTCCTATTCCAAAAACAAGAGAGGATTCATCATGTTCGACCTGTCACTGCGCCTTGACGATGCAATCGTGTTGATCACAGGAGGTGGGCGAGGAAATGGCGCCACTCTAGCCCATGGCTTTGCAGCTGCGGGTGCTACCGTGATCGTAACCGATATTGATCTGCACACTGCGTCAGCGACCGCCAAAACCATATCCGACAATGGTGGTAAAGCCCACGCATTCCCCTTGGACATATGCGACGAGGCAGGCTGCCGCGCTCTGGCTGACCATGTTAAGCGCGAGGTCGGCAATATCACGGTGCTCATCAACAATGCAGGGCTACTGTTCCGCGCACCATTTGCCAGCGACAAGAGCCCCGAGCAGTGGCGTCGAACCCTTGCTGTAAACGTTACGGGCATGTTCAACACGACTCACGCATTTCTGCCCCATTTGAAAGCAACGAAAGGCTCCATTCTCAACATTGGCTCCATTCACAGCTTCACTTCCGGCCTGGCTTCCCTGTCGAGTTACGTGACGTCCAAGGGCGCGGTCTTGCAATTCACCAAAGCATTGGCATCCGAGCTCGCCGCAGACGGCATCCGCGTGAATGGGCTTGCACCAGGCTCTTTCCCGACAGCGATGTCAGAAGAGACCCGTCAAGACAACAGCAAGCTGCAAGCTTTCCTCAGCCATGTCCCGATGGCACGCACTGGCGAACCACACGAACTGGTTGGGCCGGCAGTGTTCTTGACCTCGCACCTGGCAAGTTATATTACTGGCGCGATGGTTCCTGTGGATGGTGGTTATCTGACCCGCTGAGCCGCCCTCCCTCCCTGATAGAGACATTTACCTGATGCGACCCGTAGGCGCGAAACGAGAAGTCACCGAATTAGCCATTCACACTGCCGGCGTGGACTTGATTGCCACCTATGGCTACGAGGCGATGACGCTTAGGGCACTTGCAGAGCAGGTGGGTATCAAAGCTGCCTCGCTCTACAACTACTTCAGCAACAAGCAAGAGTTCCTGGCCACGGTCCTCAAGGCCGTGATGCGCGACCTGCTGATGGAGTTCACCGAAAAGGTGGATCTTCAGCCCACTACCTATCAGCGTTTTGAGGCAATGGTCGGTGTGCATCTGCATTTTCATACCGCCCGCCGCAAAGAGGTTTTCATCGGTAACATGGAGCTTCGCAGCCTCGATGAGGACAATTACCGGATGGTGACCCGCCTTCGCTCCGAGTACGAGCGACGGGTACGGCAGATCATCGAGGATGGGGTGCAAGAGGGTATTTTCAATGTATCGGACTGCAACCTGACGACCAAAGCACTGATTTCCATGCTGACCGGTATTTGTACCTGGTATCAGCCTGGTGGAAAGCTCGGGCTTGAAGAGCTCGCGCGACAACACATCGAGTTGTCGCTAAGGATGGTCGGATTCAAGTCCACCTAAAGTAAAAAAACCCACCTGCGATGGTGGGTTTTCTGTACCTGGAAGGTTTAAGTCTTCTTGTACCGATTCAGGCTACCGCCGTGCATTACCTTACCCGGCAGCTGTCGACCGAAAATGTCTTCGGCCAGATGGGCAACTTTGATCAGGGCGTCTAGATCAACACCGGTCTCTATCCCCATCTCTTCACACATGAACACCAAGTCTTCAGTGCAGATATTTCCGGCGGCGCCGCGGTGTCCCGCGAATGGGCAGCCGCCCAACCCCGCGCAAGAGCTATCGAACTTCGCCACGCCTAATTTGAGCGCAGCATAGACGTTGGCAAGCCCGGTACCACGGGTATCGTGGAGGTGGAGGGCCAACGGAAGATCAGGCCATTTCTCTCGCACCGCGCCGATGGTTTTTTCCATCATCAGCGGATTAGCCCAACCCACGGTATCAGCTAAGTAGACGCCATTTAGCTGCACATCGGCTTCATCAGCAAGATCCAGCACCTCGCCAACCATCCGCACGACTTGCGGAATCGGCATATACCCCTCGTAGTTACACCCGAACGCTGTCATGACGTAGCCCCACTCGACCGGGACGTCATGCTCGGCATACGACTTCAACCAAGCGCGCTGCTCATCCAGCGTTTGCTGAATGTTCTTGTTGGTGTTGTTGACAGAGAAACTCTCCGACGCCGTAACCCGAATTGCACCAATGATATCGAGCTGAGAATTATAAGCGCGCTCCAGCCCTTGTTGGTTCAACCATAGACCGGTATAGCGCACCCCCGGCTTCTTGCGGATGGCGGCAGCCAACTCATCGGCATCCGCCATCCCGGGAACACGTTTGGGGTTCACGAACGAAACGCAATCGATCTGCTTCAACCCGGTTTCCGCGAGCGCTTCGATCAGCTCAGCCTTGCGCTTGAGCGCAATGGGATTCGCCTCGATCTGGAAGCCTTCACGAGGCCCTTCTTCATTGATCCAAATTTTCTTGGGGAGGTCACTCATTTCATTACTCCAGATTCTGGCCTGCGTGTTCGCCTTCCAGGAACTTGTTCGGGCGAAGGAAGAAGGAAAGCACCAGCGCGCCATTCGGCGAGCGGGCCAGGTGCTGATTGCCGCGCGGGCGCCAGACAAAGTCACCGGCAACTACCTCACCCTCGTCGTCGACGATGCTGCCCTCTAGCACGTAGGTCTGTTCAACCTCGACGTGCTCATGCAGCGGCAGGCGCGTACCAGGCGCCCAGCGGAAAAGCGCCGTGAGCAGGCCGCTCTCTTTGTCCTGCAGGAGGATTTTCATGTCGATCCCGGGCGTTGGGGTGGGTTTCCAAGGGAGCGACTCAACATTGATGTACCGCGAGGCGAGCTCCGACAGACCTTCGATTCCTGGCACGTTTGGGGTGGTAACAGCCATGGCTATCTCCTATTGAACTGTCTGTTCAGCGGCAACTGCGAAGAGACTATCGCTGTGCTCATCGATGAAACGGGTGTGGACTTTCGCCTCCAGGTACGCTGGCTCAGCCAGTACGCGAAGCAAGAAGTGGCGATTCGTCTTGAGACCGGCAATTTTGAGTTCGGTCAGCGCTTTTTCCAGACGCCTAATCGCCTGCGCACGATCCTTGCCGTGAGCAATGATCTTCATGATCATCGGGTCGTAGAACGGAGTGATTCGATCACCCGCAACGAAACCACCATCGATCCGTACGCCCTCGACCTGAGGCACCTCCAGCTCTTCGATGAGGCCAGGCGCAGGCATGAATTTCTTCTCCGGCGACTCAGCGTACAACCGTGCCTCGATGGCGTGTCCATTGCGCTGAATCGACTGCTGCGTCAGCTCGCAGGCAACATCTTCGCCCAGCGCGTGACGAATCTGCGCTTCAACCAAGTCGACGCCGGTCACCGCTTCGGTGACCGGATGCTCAACCTGAATTCGCGTATTCATCTCCAGGAAGAAATAGGATTTCGATTTCTCGTCATACAGGAATTCGACTGTGCCGGCGCCATCGTAGCGGCACAGCTTAGCCAGATTCACCGCTGCATCAGCCATGTGCGCCAGAACCTCGGCTGGCACATTCGGCGCAGGGGACTCCTCCAACACTTTCTGATAGCGGCGCTGGATCGAGCAATCGCGCTCGTAAAGGTGTACCGCCTCACCATTGCCGAACCCGAATATCTGCACCTCGATGTGCCGCGCACTCTCAATCAGCTTTTCCAGGAACACAGTGCCGTCACCGAATGCACGCTCTGCCATCCGCTGAGTAGCAGCCACAGCATCCACGAGGTCGGCTGGCGAGTGCACAGGCTTCAAGCCAATCCCCCCTCCCCCGGCGGACGCTTTCACCAACAGCGGATATCCCACAACCCGCGCGGCATTCACCAATGCTTCGGGATCGTCTGCAGTCACGTTTTCAGCAGCCGGCTGAACTGGGACACCCGCCTTGATCGCCAAGTGGCGAGAGCGCTGCTTATCGCCCATCGCCTTAATGACTTCGGCGGTTGGGCCAATGAAGGTAATGCCGGCGGCGGCGCAAGCGTCGGAAAAGTCGGTGTTCTCGGAGAGGAAGCCGTACCCGGGGTGAACCAGCGTCACCCCGTTTTCTTTAGCTACACGCAGTACCTTCTCCGCATCTAGATAGCTTTCCGCCGCTTTGGACGGGCCAATCAGAAAAGCCTCATCAGCAGCCTTCACATGCTGAGAATCAGCATCTGCCTCGGAGTACACCGCAACGGTAGGAATTCCGAGAGCCTTGGCGGAGCGAATCACACGGCAGGCAATCTCGCCGCGATTCGCGATCAGTAGTTTTTGTTCTGTCACGATCATCTCCTAAAACTAACAGTTGTAAGTCACCCGCCGCACTACACCCATTCCGCCTACAAGCCCTATGTACGGGCCAATTTGGTAGATATCGGAAAAAATGCAGCCAGGCTTGTGCTGGAAACAAAGCCTAGCTATATTCTCGAAAACTAACAACGGTTAGTAAAACAAAAAAGGAGAATCCCTTGAGCACAACGCAGCTTCTGGTCGAGCGCCAAGGCCCCCGGGCTACCATCATCTTGAGCAACCCTACCAAGCGAAATGCGATCGCCACCGCCACTGCCAGCGCGCTGGTCGACACCTTGCTGAAGCTGGATGGTGAACAGGACATTCGAGTCATTGTGATCACAGGTGAAGGCGACTGCTTTTCCTCCGGCGGTGACCTCGACGAGTTCCTTTCGACTGTCGACGCGGGTGGTACTCAACTTTGGGAAACAGGCGAGCCATGGCAACGTCTGTTTAGTGTGATTCCAACCCTTAGCAAGCCAGTAATCGCTCGCGTGGTTGGCCCGGCAATGGCCGGGGCGTGCGGCCTGGTAGCCGCGTGCGACTTCGCTTATTGCACCGAAGGCGCCAAGTTCGGCTCGCCTGAAGTGAAGATCGGTCTCTTCCCTCTATTCATCCTTCCGGCGCTTCTGAGCCGTTTGGGAGATCGTCATGCGCTGGATCTGGCGCTGACCGGCCGCACCATCGATGCGCAAGAGGCCTACCGCATGGGCCTGGTAAACCAAGTCGCTTCGGCTGATGGGATTGACGCCCTGGTAGACCAACAGGTGAAAAGTTTCACGCACCTGGAGCCGGCCACTGTCCGCCGCGGCAAGCACGCATTTAACAAAATCTCATCCGTTGGCCTTATCGAAGGCTTGGAGCTGGCCCGCGGCCTGCGCCCTGCCTTCATGTGCTCCGAAGAGCTGCGACGTGGTATCGAGAAATTTTTTGCCAAAAAAGAGGTGAAGGCATGAGCGGTTACGAGAATGTGAAAGAACTGCAACGTCGCGTCGAAATCGCGCGCGCTGGTGGTTCCGACAAAGCCAAAGAAAAACATCAAGCCCAGGGCAAGATCCTGGTTCGCGATCGCCTCAACATGCTCTTCGACAATGGCGAATACCTTGAGGACGGGCTGCTGGTTGGCGCCTCCCGCGGCATGCCAGGTGATGCTGTGGTCACCGCGATCGGCAAGATCAATGGCCAGGAAGTCGCGGTCATTGCCAATGACATGACTGTCAAAGCCGGTACCTGGGGTTATCACACCTTCCGCAAAATCGTGCGCATGCAAGAAATTGCCGTCGACGCCAAAATGCCCATCATCTACCTGGTGGACAGCGCCGGCGCACGCATCGATAGCCAGTTCGACTGCTACCTGGGCCGTATCGCCTGGGGCAATATTTTCTACACCCAAGTGCAGATTTCGGGCGTGGTACCACAAGTCTGTGTGATGTTTGGCCCCTCTCCTGCCGGCTCCGCATATGTGCCGGCGCTGTGCGACCTGGTCATCATGGTCGACAAGCAAGCTACCGCTTACCTTGGCTCGCCACGCTTGGCTGAAGCGGCCATCGGTGAAAAAGTAACCGAGGAGCAGATGGGCGGCGCACGCATGCACTGTGCCATGAGTGGCCTGGGTGACTACCTCGCGCAGAACGAAGAAGAAGCGCTCAAAGCCGCCGCGGATTACCTGCGTTTCTTCCCGAGCCATAACAGTCAGCTGCCGCCGCTGCGGGAACCAAAATTGCCCGGTTCGAAGCGCTCGATCACCGAAATTGTTCCACCCGACCAAAACCGTCCGTTTGACGTGAAGGAACTGGTGGAATCACTCGTGGACGAAGGCTCGATCTTCGAAGTGAAAGCCCTGTTTGCCAAAGAGATCTACACCGCCTTTGCTTACCTGGGCGGCCGACCAGTAGGGATCATCGCGAACAACTCGAAGAACAAAGGCGGTGTGTTGTTCAACGACAGCGCCGACAAAGCAACCCGCTTTATCTGGGCTTGCAACGCATTCAACGTTCCGCTCCTTTTCCTGCAGGACATCAGCGGCTACATGATCGGCAGCGCTGTAGAAAAGGCCGGCATCATCCGCCATGGCGCCAAACTGCTGCATGCAGTCTGCGAGGCAAAAGTCCCACGCATTTCCGTCATGGTTCGGAAGGGTTATGGCGGCGGTTACCTGGGTATGTCCGGCGGGCCAACCATGCCGGATGCTCAGTTGGCACTGCCAGGCGCCATGCCGGCCCTGATGGGCCCAGAGGCTGCAATCAACGCTATTCACTACAACGAGATCCAAGCGATGGAGGGCGAGGCGCGCGCGGCATTCATCGATGAGAAGCAGAAGGCGTACGCAAAGGACATCAACGCCTTTGATCCCGCTGACCAATTCTCCTTCGAGGCAGTCATCGATCCCGATGACCTGCGTGATGAACTGATCCAGCGCTTCGCCCTGTACAGCCGCCGTGAGATTCCACGGATCGATCGCCGCAACGGCATCTATCCGGTTTAACCCCAGACAATTAGAAAGGATTTAGCTGATGAGCGAAATCAAAGCTCCGATGGCCGGCAACATCTGGAAGATCAACGTCCAGGTCGGTCAAGAGGTCAACTTCGGCGACGAGGTCATCATCATGGAGTCCATGAAGATGGAGATTCCTGTTGAGGCCGATGACTCCGGCATCGTTAAAGAAATCAAGGTCGCCGAGAACGATACCGTCGATGACGGGAACGTCCTCATCATCCTTGGATAATCCTGAGAGATACTGTCCATGAAAATTGCCTCCTTCATCCATGACGGGCGCAGTTCGTACGGTGTCGTCAATGACGACACCGTCTCGGACGCCGGCGCAGTGCTCGGTCATCGCTACGCCGATTTACGATCCTTGCTGAACTCCGGGGAGGGTCTGGCCGAACTCGCCTCTTTGCGTGACGCCCCGGTCTTGAACGTACAGCAGGTACAATGGCTTCCGGTTATTCCAAACCCGGACAAGGTTTTGTGCGTCGGCCTGAACTACCTCAAGCACATCGTTGAAACCGGACGGGAGGTGCCAAAGTACCCCACCCTCTTCACTCGATTTGCGAGCGCCCAGGTGGGCCACGATCAGCCGCTGATTCTGCCTAAGGCTTCCACCGCCTTCGACTTTGAGGGCGAACTGGCCATCGTAATTGGCAAGGCCGGGCGGCACATTTCCAAGGCTAACGCTCTGGAGCACATCGCAGGTTACAGCCTGTTCAACGATGGCTCTATCCGTGACTGGCAAAAACACACCCTGCAATTCACCGCCGGCAAAAACTTTGTTGGTAGCGGAAGCTTCGGCCCTTGGCTTGTCACCACGGACGAAATTACCGACATCAACAGTCTTGCCTTGGAAACCCGCCTGAACGGCGAGGTGGTACAGCGTGAAGGCCTCGATGACCTGCTGTTCAAGATTCCGGATCTGATCGAGTACATCTCGACCTTCACTGAGCTGCTGCCTGGCGATGTGATTGCAACTGGAACCCCCGGCGGCGTAGGCGCGTTCAGAACTCCGCCGCTCTGGATGAAACCTGGTGATGTTGTTGAAGTGGAAGTGGAGGGAATCGGAACACTGAAAAATACCGTCAATGCCGAGTAAGACCTAAATGGTGAAAGGCGTCCACGCGCGCCTTTCATTCGAAGTCCGCACAATAACAACACTGGACTCACCATGAAATCGACGATTGATGCTTCTACCTGGAGCCATCCAGGGTCATCCGCTATCAACCGAATGCTGTTCAAAAAGATAGCACTGCGTGTCATTCCATTAATTTTTTTGGCCTACATCTTCGCTTTCCTAGACCGAGTCAACATCGGCTATGCAAAGTTGCAAATGCTTCCCGATCTGGGGCTGACAGAAGGCCAATATGGCTTTGCAGCCGGAATTTTCTTCATCGGGTACGCACTGTTTGAGATCCCAAGCAACCTGCTGCTCGACAAGATCGGTGCACGCAAGACCATGACCAGGATTATGGTGCTGTGGGGCCTCGCGTCGGCCGCCACGATGATGGTGACCACCGCCCAGCAGCTCTACATCTTGCGCCTCCTTCTCGGCATCTTCGAAGCGGGGTTCTTCCCTGGCGTAATCCTCTATCTGAGCTACTGGTTCCCCAGTTACATGCGGGGGCGTGTTACCGGAACTTTGCTGCTCGCGACACTCGTCGCGCCGATCCTCGGAGGCCCGATTTCGGGGCTGATCATGGAGTCCATGAACGGTGTATCGGGGCTAGCAGGGTGGCGCTGGCTGTTTCTGCTGGAAGCAGTACCGATTATCTTCATCGGGATCGCATGCTTTCTTCTGCTATGCGACAGGCCGCAGCAGGCTCATTGGCTGAATGAAGACGAAAAGACCCTGCATACCGAACTGATGGCCCGAGACCGCGCGACACTGGATCCTGAGAAGGTCAACCCGCACAGCGGCGAGGCGATTTTCAGTGCCCTGACTGACCCTAAAGTGTACGTGTTGGCGTTTCTGTATTTCAGCTCTGCACTGGGTACCTACGCATTCAATTTCTGGCTTCCAACCACCATTCAGAAACTGGGTGTTTCAAGCATTACCCACATCTCGCTTTACGCGATGATTCCTTTCACATGCGCCGCACTGGGCATGATCATGATCGGTCGAAGCTCTGATTTGCGCAGGGAACGACGACTGCATTACTGCATTAGCATTCTGTTCGGTGCTGTGATGCTGTCCCTGTCCACCTTGTCGACCTCCCTGCCCTTGTCCCTTGCCTTGTTGGGCGGGGCGGCGTTCGGGTTTAGCGGCGCAATCATCGTGTGCTGGGCTATCCCGGCCACCTACCTGAAGGGCAAAAGTGCGCCGGCAGGCATCGCCCTGGTGAGCTCATTGGGCTCGCTATGTGGGTTCGCTGCTCCCTCCATCATCGGAGTGGCTCGTGACCTGACCGGCAAAGACCACGCCGGCATGTACGCAATCAGCCTGATCATGGTAATTGCTGCCGTCTGCATGCTTACGCTCATGCCCAAGCATGCCCTGGCCGTAGGCAAGCCTGAGTAACGTTGTCCCTCCAACGACCGGACTCAAGGCCCGAGTTCGATTACACCAACTAAAACGACCGAAGGAGACACGGATGTTCTTGCATCTTTCTGAAGAAGAGCAGCTGTACCGCGATGCGGTTGAAGGAACAATCAAACGGGTGGCACCCGTGGAGCACGTACAGAAACTCGACAACGCGAAAATGTTCGACTTTGAGCTTCACAAGGCTTTAGCCGAGCTAGGTGTATGGGGTGTTGGTATCGAGGAGGAATGTGGTGGAGCCGGCGGAACCCCGAAGCTGCAGGTGTTAACGTTGGAAACCCTCGGCCGCATGGCCACATCGATGGCGGTTTTTGGCGTCGTCCAGTTCATGGCCACCCGCCTGCTTCGCCAGTACGGCACCCCGCAACAGCAAGACCGGTATCTAGCCAGGCTTTGCGCCGGCGAGATCAAAGCATCGTTCTGTCTTACGGAAGAAAGTGGAGGTACCGACATTCTCCAAACGATGCGGACGAAGGCCAAGCGTGTAGACGAAGGATGGCGACTGATAGGCAGTAAATATTGGATCAGTGGCGCTATGCACGCCGACCTGCTCATCGTGCTGGCCCGCACGAGCGATCATCGCTCCCGCGGGGTCACCATGTTCTTGGTCGACAAAACAGCCCCAGGTGTATCGGCCACCGAGATCAACACTTTTGCAATCAACAGCTACGACACCTGTTCTGTAGCTTTCGACGACGTGAGTCTCGCCGAAACAGCCGTACTCGGCGAAGTCGACCAAGGCTTCATTCAGGTGTTGAACACGCTCAATTCAGAACGTCTGAACGCCGCCGCGGTGGCTACAGGCATCGGACGAGGCGCACAGCAACTCGCTGTCGAATATGCCAAGGATCGCGAAGCATTCGGTCGTCCAATCGGTCAGTTCCAAGCGCTGCAGCATCGCCTCGTGCATGCGGGGGTCGCGCTCGAGCAGGCTTGGCTGACCACTCAGATGGCAGCAATCGCTGAGGAACAGGGGCACGCGAACATCGAAGTTCCCAGCGCCATTGCCAAACTCGCCGCGAATAAAGCGGCGAATGACGCTGTGCGGGTCGGCATGGAAGCCATGGGCGGCGCCGGTTTCGATCTCGAATACCCAATGCAGCGGTACTACCGCGATATCCGTCTCTACTCTTTCGCGCCCTTGACCGACGACATGTTGGCAAACCTCCTTGGGGAACGCTGGCTCGAATTGCCACGTTCATTCTAAGCCACTGCCGAAGCTGACAGTGACCGCCAGCCAGTGAGCAGTAATAAGAAGGCAGGTTTGCATAGTCGCTCTTGCCCTCTCATATTGAAAATTAAACCTGACTAGAGCGCAACAACGCTTATAAAATACAGCGCGCTACCTATTCCAACAAAAACAATAAGGAAGGTACAATCATGCCTCGCCAAAGTGCAATGGTATTGGGCTCCGTCTGCGCGATTGCATTGCAAGCAAACGCGGCTACGGGCTCTTTGATCGAAGACTCCAAGCTGAAAATCACCAACAAAAATTTCTTCTTCCACCGTGATTTTCGCAATAGCAGTTCCAGCGCAACTGGCACGAATGCCTTCAAACCAGCCAGTGAGAGGAACGGCTATGCGCAGGAATGGGCTCAAGGATTTCTGTTGGACTACCAGTCGGGGTATACACCGGGCCTCATAGGATTGGGAGTCGATGCCAATGCAGTGCTGGGCTTGAAACTGGATGGCGGCGGAGGCACTGCTGGGCTGCGCCTGGTACCCATCGACAGCGATGGGAAACCAGGTGATATTTACTCAAGGATTGGGGGAGCCTTGAAGCTCCGCGCATCTAAAAGCACCTTGAAATATGGTGAGCTGATGCCTATGACGCCAGTGCTGGCAGTCAATACGGTGCGCCTGTTTCCCAGCGCAGCCACTGGATTGCAACTCGACGTCAATGACCTCGCGCATTTTGCCTTTGAGGCAGGGCATTACACTAAACAGACCGGAGTTGACTCATCCAACAGCGACGACAAATTCACAACTGACTATGCGCTTCGCAGAGGTGGTACGGCGATCACCTACGATTCTGCGAGTTTGGTTGGTGGCCGCTACCAGAACGACAGCTTGTCATTTGCGTTTTATGCTGGGCAGCTTAGAAATGCCTGGCACCAATACTACGCCAACACGAAATACACCTATGTAATCGATCCCGGTAAACGCGTTGCATTCGACTTTAACATCTATCGAACTTTGGATTACGGGCGCAGCCTTGCCGGCCCAATCAACAATACGGCATGGTCACTTTCAACAGGATATACCACTGGGGCGCATACTTTTTCCTTGATTCATCAGCAGATTAACGGAGATGAACCTCTGGACTGGATCGGCTTCGGCACCATGGGTGGAACCATTACGATCGGCAATGCCGTTCAATATGCCACCTTCACCGAAGCAAATGAACGCTCTTGGCAGCTGCGCTATGACTACGACTTCGCAGCAAAAGGAATACCTGGGCTGTCATTTATGGCAAGGTACGTCAGGGGGGACAACATGGACAATTCTCATAGCAATAACCCCTACTATACCGCTCGGCACATCTACGACACTGATAAAGACAATAAGCACTGGGAGCGAAACTTCGACATCCGCTATGTGATTCAGTCTGGCCCAGCTAAAGATATGGCCTTCCGGCTCAGGCAGTCGACTCATCGCGCAACCAGCGGTTATCGCTACCTCGACATCAACGAAATCAGAGTCATTTCAGAGTTTCCCATCAACGTCTTTTGAAAAATGGGCGCAAAGGCGGCCAATTCCTATGGTTCTCCTGTGATCACGCTGACGCGTACCTAGATAATCAGGTCTGCTCACCGGGAGGTCGCGGAAATAATCGCACCACATTTTCGCTGTGTTTGTACTCTCAGTTGTCATGTTCCCAGCAGCTGGCAGCAGCACCGCCAATATCAAGCTGTTGTAATTTTCTACCAAAGGCGGCTGTTAGTGCCGCGTGGCGCTCCAACAAAAAGACCTGCCGGAATGTCTGAAATTGCCAGGCTTTCTGGCTTACCGGGTTGGGGTGAGCACAAGCCTAGTGAGCTCAGGCATAATGGACGCGACTCCATGCATTCACCCCTTGCTTCATAAGGTATTCCAAAGTGCCCATTGGTGATCCCCGAAATTTGAGCGATCTCTTTTATTTCGCGAAGGTCGTGGAGGCTGGCGGTTTCGCGGCCGCAGGTCGCCTACTTGGTATTCCGAAATCCAGGCTGTCCCGGCGAATTGCAGAACTGGAGCAGCGGCTAAACGCTCGCCTCCTCCAACGAACAACACGCAAATTGCAGCTCACTGCGCTAGGTGAACGGTACCTTCGCCACTGCCAGGCAATGCTTTTGGAAGCAGAGCAAGCTGATGAGGTGATTGCTAGCGCAACCAGTGAACCGAGAGGTCCTCTCAGGGTGAGCAGCCCAGTCGGGCTAGCAAATCAATTTCTCAATCCCTTGGTCTGTGATTTCCTAGCGCAGTACCCCCATGTCCAGCTCGATCTGCTTTTGGTGAATCGGCGTGTCGACTTGATCAATGAAGGTATTGATGTAGCACTTCGCGTTCGCGAAGTAGAGGATGAGGAACCAAACCTTGTCACCAAGCGCTTACGCGAGGCCCGTACAGAGGTTGTTGCCTCCGTAGACTTTCTCGCCGCTCACCCTGTCTTACATCCTAAAGAGCTGATGGGTCTCCCATTCCTGGGGGCAGTAGATTCTGATCGGTTGGCCAGAATGCGCTTGTTTAATGATGCTGGCGAACGTTACGAGATCGCCATGCCGGCCCGTTTGGGCGTGGAAGATTTCATAATGCGTAAAGAGGCAGCGTTGGCGGGCCTGGGGTTTACGGTTTTGCCATTAATGCATTGTGAAAGCGAGCTGGCCAGCGGCAAGCTGGTTCGCATGCTCCCCGAATGGCGCTGTGCTCCTGCTTGGCTCCAGGCGGTCTATCCGCACAGGCGTGGAGTGTTGCCGGCTGTCAGGGCATGGCTGGATCATTTGGCACACGCGTTCGATCGTTGCGGTGACCGGCCGCTTTAGGTGACTCTACCAGCACCTACTCGTCAGCTATCGTGAATTCATTCAATGACTGGTCATTACCGGGCGGTTATCTGCCGGCGGTGCGGGTGTGGATCGACCACCTGGCAGCGTCGTTCGAGGCGTGTGGAGAGCGTTATGTCTAAGCAGAAGATGACCGAAGAGCAGGTGGCGGCGTTCTGCCTGGGCCTGCCTGGCGCGCGGGAAGATTACAAATGGGGCGGCATCCGGGTGTTCTCGGTGGCCGGCAACAAGATGTTCGCGGTGCTTGACCTGGCGGGTGCGGGGTTGTCGTTCAAGGTGGCCGATGAGCTGTTTCTGGGCTACTGCGACCGCCCTGGCGTGCGCCCGGCGCCATACCTGGCGCGGGCGCGGTGGGTCAGCATGGCACCGCCCTACCCCATGGCCCGGGAAGAATTGTGCGACCTGCTGCAGCGCTCGCACCAGCTGGTGGTGCGACGGCTACCGAAACGGTTGCAGGCAGGCTTGCTGCTGTAAGCCGCAGGCCATCAACCCAACGCGAGATATCGCCCGCCCAGAAGCAGGTGATCCACCCAGAACAGCTGATGCAGCAGCACAATCGCCCAGAACATCAGCTGGTACGACAGCTTGCGGGTCTTGTGCCGAAACAGCTGCTGCGCTACCAAGGCCCCAGGCCAGCCGCCCAGCAGCTCACTGGCGTGCAGCGCCTTCTCTGGCGTGCGCCAGGCCTGGGTACGGGCTTGGTGCTTGTCCTGCCAGTAAAGCAGGACAGTGATCAGGCTCACTGCCGGATACACGGCCAGCGGCAGCCACGATTGCCCGCTCCAGGCCATCTGCGCAGCGCCCACCAGCGGTAGCAGGCACAGCAGCCCCAGCACCAGCAGCTTCAGGCGCACATTGCGTACACCCTCCTCCTTGCGCGCGGCGGGCCGCTGTGCGGTTTGCGTGCGTGCCATGTCAGCCGTGCGCCGTCGACCAGTCGACCCAGCCGAACTGCCAGGTGGCGAGGATCAGCAGGCCAAAGACGATGCGGTACCAGGCGAAGGCAGCGTAGCTGTGGTTGGCGATGAACTTGAGCAGCGCGCGCACCGCAATCATGGCGAAGATGAACGACGTCACGAAACCGAGGGCGAACACCGGCAGGTCGCTCGGCTCGAACAGATGGCGGTACTTGTACCCCGAGTACACCGCTGCACCGACCATGGTCGGCATCGCCAGGAAGAACGAGAACTCCGTCGCCGCCTTGCGCGACAGGCCGAACAGCAGGCCGCCGATGATGGTCGAGCCGGAGCGCGAGGTCCCCGGGATCATCGCCAGGCACTGGACGAAACCAATCTTAAGGGCATGCGACCAGCGCATGTCGTCGACGTGGTCAACGTCTACACGGTGGCTGCGACGCTCGGCCCAGAGCATGATCACCCCGCCGATCACCAACGCGGTCGCAACGGTGATCGGGTTGAACAGGTATTCATGGATCATGTCGGCGAACAGCACGCCCAGCACCACGGCCGGCATGAACGCCAGCAGCAGGTTGCCGGTGAACCGCCGCGCCGCGGGTTGGCTGGTGAGGCCGAACACCACATCGAGGATCTTGCGCCGAAACTCCCACACCACCGCCAGGATCGCCGCCAGCTGGATGATGATGTTGAAGGCCATGGCGCGTTCGCCGCCGAAACCGATCAGGTCGGCGACGATGATCTGGTGGCCAGTACTGGAAATCGGCAAGAACTCTGTCAGCCCCTCGACCACACCCAAGATGATTGCCTGAAAGGCAGTCCAAAAATCCATCATTCCCCCGGTTGGAGCGCTGCTGCTTGCAGGCCCCTTATTCTTGATTTGCTTTTGATTGCCGCACGCGGCGCGGCATTTTTACAGCGACTGTTGGGACCAACGCCAGTAGAAAAGTTCACGTGCCCTAAAGGTTTCATCTTGCACGGCCGAAATCCTAACAGAGCGGCTTTGCAATGGCTTGTGCGGTATTTGGCAGATCAGGCAATAAATGGCACTTAGCCATAAGTCGGCTAGGGAGCACCGCCAAAGCATGCTTGGATGCACCTTGATAACAAGAACAATGCGGAGTGCTATTCATGAAGACCTTGAGGTCGATGTCGATCAGCCGCCGTTTATGGCTGATCCTGTTGGTGGCCGTGGCGATGCTGGTGGTGCTGGGCTTGCTGATGCTGCGCCAGATCCATGGCGATCTGTACCAGGCCAAGGCCGAGAAAACCCGCCATGTGGTACAGACCGCGGCCGGTGTGCTGGCCTATTACCAGGGCCTTGAGGCCGCCGGCACGCTCAGCCGCGAGGCCGCCCAGCAACAGGCCCTGCAGGTGGTGCGAGCGCTGCGCTATGACCAGAACGACTACTTCTGGATCAACGACCTGGGGCCGAAGATGATCATGCACCCGGCCAACCCCAAGCTCGACGGCCAGGACCTTTCGGCCATTCGCGACCCCGACGGTTTTGCCGTGTTCAACGAGATGGCCGCCCTGGCCCGCAGCCAGGGCGCTGGCCCGGTCAACTACCGCTGGCCCAAACCCGGTGCCAGCGACCCCGTGGCCAAGACCTCGTACATTCAACTGTTCAAGCCCTGGGGCTGGGTGATCGGCTCTGGGGTGTACATCGACGACGTGCAGGCCGAGTTCGCCCGCCAGTTGCGCGACGCCTCGCTGGCCGGCCTGGGTATCGCCGTGCTGATGGCGCTGGTGGTCATGCTGATCGCCCGCAGCATTGCCCAGCCATTGCAGGACGCCGTGCAGGCCATGGGCAACATCGCCAGCGGCGAAAGCGACCTGACCCGGCGCCTGGATACGCATGGGCGCGACGAAATCACTCACCTCGGTGAGCATTTCAACCGCTTCAACGGCAAGCTGCAGGGTGTGGTCGGCCAGTTGCAGGGCGCGGCGCATTCGCTGGCGCAATCGGCCGGGCGTGTCGGTGACAATGCCGGAGCGGCGCAACAGCGCAGCGCGCAGCAGTCGATGCAGATGGACCAGGTGGCCACTGCCGTCAACGAAGTCACCTATGCGGTGCAGGACGTGGCCAAGACCGCCGAACAGGCCGCCGGCGAAATGCGTGCAGCGCAGCAGCAGGTGGAGCATGGCCAGCAGGCTATCCACGGCAGCCTGCAACAGATCGACCGGCTTTCGGCGACCATCGACCAGGCCGTGCAGGTGATCCGCGAACTGGCCGGGCACAGCACCAAGATTGGCGGGGTGCTCGATGTGATCCGTTCCATCGCCGAGCAGACCAACCTGCTGGCACTCAATGCCGCCATCGAAGCGGCCCGCGCGGGCGAACAGGGCCGTGGTTTCGCGGTGGTAGCCGATGAAGTGCGCCTGCTGGCCCAGCGCACTGCGCAATCTACCGCCGAAATTCATACCATGATCGAGCACCTGCAAGGGCAGTCGGACGCAGCGGTCAGGGCCATCGATACCAGCAGCGAGGCGTCGCGCCAAACCGTCGAACAGGCCCGCGAGGCCGGTTCCAGCCTGGATGCCATCAGCCAGGCCCTGCACAACCTCACCTTGCTCAACGCCACCATCGCCAGCGCCACCCTGCAACAGTCCCATGTGGTCGAGGAGATCAACCGTAATGTGCTGGACACGGCTGGGTTGTCGCAGCAAACCGCCGATGCGGCGCGCCAGTCGAGTGACGCCGGCGTGGCGCTGGGCCGTTTGAGTGAGGAGCTGGAGCTGTTGCTGAGGCAGTTCAAAGTTTAAAGCGCGCGTCTTGTAGGCCTGGCCGCTGCGGCGGCCGCAGCGGCCCTTTCGCGACACAAGGCCGCGCCTACAGGCTACAATCGCGGCCCTTCCCCTTTCCAAGGATCGCCGATGTCCGGCCTCGAACTCATCGCCGCCGTGCTTGGCGTCACCGCCGTCTGGCTCACCGTCAAACAGAACGCCTGGTGCTGGCCAATCGGTCTGGTAATGGTGCTTATTTATGGCTGGCTGTTCTTTGAGGTAAAGCTGTACTCGGGCATGCTGCTGCAGCTGGCCTACGCCGTGCTGCAACTCTACGGCTGGTGGCAGTGGAAACGCCCCGGCCGAGCGCAGGACGCGCGCGTGGTGTCACGCCTGGCTACCCAGGCGGTGTTCACCGGGCTGGCCGCAGGCGTTGTGATCAGCGTCGCCCTCGGCGCGGCCATGGCCCACTGGACCGATGCCGCCCTGCCCTGGCTCGACGCCACGTTGACCGGCTTCAGCCTGGTCGCGCAACTGTGGATGGCGCAAAAGCGCGTGCAATGCTGGCCGCTGTGGATGGTGGTGGATGTGGTCTATGTCGGCCAGTACCTGCACCAGCAGCTTTACTTCACGGCGGGCTTCTTCGCCGTGCTTACCCTAATTGCCGTGCGCGGCTGGCGGGAGTGGCGCCGTGACCCGGCCCTGCAGGCAAGCAAGGTGCAGGCATGAAGGTTGTGGTGCTGTGCGGCCCCGAATCCAGCGGTAAAAGCTGGCTCAGTGGCGAGATTCAGGCACACTTCGGCGGTGTAGTGGTCGGCGAATACGTGCGGCATTTCATTGACCAGCAATGCCGTGACACCTGCTACGCCGACATCACCCCCATCGCCCTTGGGCAGTTGGCCTGGGAAGACCAGGCACGGGCGCAAGCGCCGCAGCTGCTGATCCTCGACACCCACCTGCTCAGCAACATGCTGTGGAGCCGCGCGCTGTTCCAGGATTGCCCACCCTGGCTGGAAGAGGCCCTGCTGTCACGCCCGTACGACCTGCACTTGCTGCTTAGCCCGCAGGGCGTAAGCTGGGTGGCCGACCCCCAGCGCTGCCAGCCTGCCCTGGCTGACCGTCAAAGGTTCTTCGATGACAGCCTGCATTGGCTGCAAGGCCATGGGCAGAAGCTGCAGATCATTGACGGCGACTGGCCACGGCGCAGCGCGGCAGCATTGCGCGCCGTACAGCGCCTGCTGGAGGGAAAAATCCCGGAATGTGCCACCGAGTGTTAAACCGCTGACACACCCCATAGCGACTGGAGCCCCGTATTTGCGGGCTTCCTCGGCAATCGCGGGGCGAGTGTCAAGCGGATGAGACATTGCCGGGAAATGCTCCTCGGGCAACGTGCATAACGGGCAAAACCTCAATTGCAGCGAAATCTGTCTCAGCGCTGATACAACAATTTCCCACCGCCCCCAGGTAGTTGGCGCAACTTGCTGATATCAAAGCAGTTCTAAAAAGCGGCACGCCTCGTGCTCTCCTCCTCGCAACGCTGCACCACGCCAGCGCTCGCAGAAGGAATCGCCGTCGTGAGGAAACTGGACAAAGGCATCGCTCGCCTGGTGCTCGTGGGTTGTGTAGTGGGCTCAGGCTTGAGCCTGCCGGTCCAGGCCGACAACGGCATCATCGTGATCACCCGCGATGTGCAACCGCGCATGGCCACCCGTGCGCCCCTGGCACCCGACCCCTACCCCACCACCGCCAACGCCAACCCGTCCGCATACGTGCTCAAGCAGAGCACCGAACTGAGTGATGGCGACTTTGCCAACATCACCAGCGGCACCGGGATCTCCTCGCTGATCACCCAACAGACCGACAACCTGGGCGGCAACATCAGCAACCAGAACCAGCTGCCAAACATGGCAGCCGGGCGTGGCACTGGCTCGGGCAACGGTATCTCCAACATGGTCAACTCCAGCGTTCAGCGCGGCCTTGCGCCTCTGCAGATCCTGACCGGAGGCAAATGAGATGAGGCAGACGCTGTTAATCCTCGCCACCTTGTGCAGTGCATCGGCCCTCGCCCAATCCCCCGTTCCCGTGATCAACAGCGCCAACATCGACAGTTCCGGCGCCCAGTACCAAGGCAACTTCAGCGTCAACCAGGCCGCGGGCGACCTGCAGCAACAGGCCAATGCCCGGGCGATCGCCACCGGCCGCGAAGCGGCTGCGAGCACGCAGATCCGCCAACGCCAGCAGTCCATCGTCGACCCCAACATCGGCGCCAGTGCCAGCATCCAGGGCGACGCCTTCAGCCATGGCAGTGGCGCACTGGGCGTGAACCAGAGCGCCGGCGCCAGCACACAGCAGGCCAACGCCCTGCGCATCAGCCTCAGTACACAACCACAAAGCATCGATGACAGCGTCCTGTTGCAGCAGAACGTGGCGCTGATCAACAGCTCAGATCCAGCTGACACCTCCCCCGGCTATCGCCAGGTCACCACCGGTGACCAGGCATTCACCGGTAGCCGCGGGGTAATCCAGCTGAATCAGAGCGCCGGGGTGGGCAACCAGACGGCAAACACCCTGAGCGTACGGGTCGCCAATTGACCCAAACAGGTAAGAACAACACTTAACCTAAAGAAGACGGAGAAACACCATGAAACCCTCGATGGCAATCAAGCCTCTGGTTTTCGCAATTGCTGCGGTCATGGCTGTTGCTGCACAAGCGGATCAGAACGATAGACGCGGTGGCCACGGCCACAATAACAACAACAATCACCAGCAGATGGACAGGGCGGTTTATACCAACGCCAATGCCACAGCTACTGATTCCCAACGGAGCACGGGTAACTCCATCCGCAACGAAGGCACCATCAACGAAGCCGAAATGAGCAGCTCCGGCGCGGGTGCCAGTGGCAACGTCGGCGTCAACGTGGCGGCCGGTAACGGCAACCAGCAGGACAACGCCGCGGCCATCGCCAACACCTCGTCCGATAACGCCGACATCGACAACAGCTTCGTCTTCGGCACCGCCACCGCCAGCGCCGAGGTGGTTCAGCGCAGCAACAACAACGTCGTCAACAACTGGTCGACGCAAAGTTCTGCGGTCATGAGCGGCTCGGCTGACGGCAGCAGCGGCAACATTGGTATCAACATTGCTGGCGGCGACCTGAACCAGCAGAAAAATACCATGGCAATCGCCAACAATGCCGCAGGTATCGGTAACTCGAGCGCCACCGCTTCGGCCGACCAGAACGGCCCTGGCCTGGAAGTGAACAACCGTGCCGACCGCACCTACACCCTCGACACCCTGACCTTCACCACTTCTTCGAGTGGCTCGGCCTCGCGTAGCGGTGCGTACGATGCAAGCGTCGACAAGAGCTCCAGCTCGAGCTACAGCGCGTCTGGCTCCAACAGCAACAGCGCCAGCGGTTCGAAGAGCAGCAGCGCCAGCGGGTCTAGCAGCATGACCGCCAGCGGCTCCAACAGCAGCAGCGCCAGCGGCACCAACAGCATGACCGCCAGTGGCTCCAACAGCTGGGATGCCAGTGGTTCGGCCAGCCGCGACCACAGCTCTTCGTCTAGCGCTTCGCTGAATGCTTCGCTCGATGCCAGTGCCAACGGCAGTGCATCGTCGTCGCAAACCTTCGGCAACTTCACCCGTTCGCGCAGCTCCGACTTCGACGCATCGCTCAGCGCTTCGCTGGATGCATCGATCGACCGCTCGCACGAGTCGGCCAGCAACTCGTCGTTCGACAAGTCCTTCGACTCGTCCTTCGACAAGGCGTACGACTCTTCGTATGACCGTACCCGCGACTCGTCCTATGACAAGGCTCGCGATACGTCGTACGAGAAGGCAAACGCCTCGGCATGGGAAAAGGCGAGCGCTTCGGCCTACGAGAAAGCTGGCGAGAAAGCATCCGAATCGTCGGACAGCATCTCGAAGAGCTTCAGCGAGTCTAGCGAGTTTGCCCTGAGCAACACCGTGTCGTTCCAAGTGCTGACCCCGACCGGCTGGGCCAACCCTGTAACCAACACCGCAACCCTGAGTGGCTCGGTGAATGGCGGCAGCGGCAACCTGGGCGTCAACGTGGCAGCCGGTGTAGGCAACCAGCAAAGCAACTCGCTGGCCATCTCCAACACCTCGATGTAACAACTGCGGCCTGGGGGCCCCCTTCGGGGGGCCTCTTTCTAACAAGAAAAGCAGGGGGGCGTCGAACATGCGCATTATCGCCTTGGCGTTTTTGCTGTGCATGGCCAGTGTGAGCGAAGCAGCCCAGATGCCGTTGTCCGTCCTGCCCGGTGGCGCGGTGATCTACAAGCCCATCCAGAGCATCCGCGAGCGCAAGTTCGCCGACCTGGTACAGCAGAAAACCGACTTCAGTTGCGGCGCAGCGTCGCTGGCAACCATCCTGCGCCAAGCCTACTGGCTTGACGTTGACGAACATCAGATCATCGAAGGCATGCTGGAACACGCCGACCCGGACCTGGTCCGCACGCAGGGCTTTTCGATGCTCGACATGAAGCGCTACGTGGAAAGCCTTGGCATGCGCGCACGCGGCTACAAGGTGGCCCCTGACACGCTGCACAGCATCCGCATCCCCGTGGTGGTGTTGATGGACATCCGCGGCTACAAGCACTTCGTGGTCATGCAAAAGGTCGACAAAGGCTGGGTGTACATCGGTGACCCGGTGCTCGGCCACAAACGCTTCAAGCTCGATGACTTCGTCAAAGGCTGGAACGGCATCATCTTTGCCGTCATCGGCCAAGGGTACGACAAGGCCAACGCCCTGCTCGACCCGCCACTGCCGCTGAGCGCCAAGAACCGCGTCAGCAACTTCACCCCGGTGCAGGACGCCGAGTTGATGGACTTCGGCTTCATCCAAAGCGACTTCTTCTAATGACTGCGGGCAAGACGCTCCGGGAGCATCCCATGAAGACTTCTATCTGGCTGGCCGCCCTTTGCATGGCTGCCAGCCTGCCGACCCAGGCACAAACGTTCAAACCGATCGAACTCAAGGACCAGGAGCTGGCCAACCTGCGCGGGCGCTACGTGATGCCCGGGCGCATCGTCAGCTTCGGCATCGTCATGACCAGCACCTGGCAGAACGCCAATGGTGAGGTGATCGGCGCAACGTCGGCCATGCAGGTTCAGCAAACCACCATCAAGCCGCAATTCTATGTGTCGATGATCAATGAGAAAGGCAGTGGCGGCGCGCAATCGAGCAGCGCCGGGACGGGTACCGTCACAGGGGGCAGCGGCCTCAACACCACCGAAGGGGTAACCCAGGTGGTGCGGGCTGCCGGCGATTACAACACCGCCCATAACAATGTCGACATCAATGTAACCAAGGCCAACCAGGCGCCGGCGACGCAACCCCAGGGCCAGGCCCTGGCGGCTGGCTCAACGCTGGTCGGTGCCAATGGCGCAGGCTCGCTGAGCGTTTCGTCCAGCGGCACGGGGGTGCAACTGAGTATCGTCGCCAGCGACAACCAGGGCAGCACCCTGCAGCGCCTGGGGCAAGGTGGGCTGATGCAGAACACCACCCTGCTGGGCGCCAGCAACCGCGTCAGCAACCTGACGTCGCTCAATGTGGTGCTGCGTGACAACGCGCCCACGGCCGGATCGGTGGGCACCAACCTTGACCAGCTCAAAGGCCTTCGCAATCTCGGATACTGATCTACGCTCAGTCTCATCGTATGTAGTCAGAAGGGACGGCTAATCCATGCACCGTTTGTTGACGCTCAGAGCTATCGTTTGTTTGACAACCCTGGCCCCGGCCACTCTGCTACAGGCGGCAACCGACCCACAGGTCGAGCAACTCAAACAGGAACTCATCGCGCTGAAACAGCGCTACGAAGCCCAACAGAATGCATTGATGGTGCTGGAACAACGGCTCAAGCAGGTGGAAGAGGCACCGCCAGCGCCCGCACCGAAACGCCTGACCAAATCGCCCGCCGAAGGGGTCAAGGGTGCACAGACCGTGGCCTCCGGCGCGCCAGGCACCACCGGCAGCTCGTATGGGCAATCGCTGCAGGACAATTCGGAGCCGGCGCAGAGCGTGTCCAACCTGTACGACGAAGCCAGCGGCTTCTTCGGCGGCGGCAAGTTCAGTGTCGAAACCGGCCTGACCTACACCCATTACGATACGCGCGCCTTGACCCTCAACGGGTTCCTCGCGCTCGACTCGATTTTCCTCGGCAATATCAACATCGACCGCATCAAGGCCGACAACTGGACGCTTGACCTGACCGCACGCTACAACGTCGACCAGCGCTGGCAGTTCGATATTAACGTACCCATTGTCTACCGCGAATCGACCTACTCCTCCGGCGGTGCCGGCGGCGCTGCCGGGGCAAGTTCGGACGGTACGGTCACCCGCGACCCGACCATCGGCGACGTCAACTTCGGCGTGGCCTACAAGTTCATCGACGAGTCGGAAAACTGGCCAGACGCTGTCGCCACCCTGCGCGTCAAGGCGCCAACCGGCAAGGACCCGTATGGCATCAAGCTGATCCAGGTGGCCGGCAACGACAACCTCGCCGTGCCTGAAGACCTCCCGACCGGTAACGGTGTCTGGGCAATCACACCGGGCATCTCGCTGGTCAAGACGTTCGACCCGGCCGTGCTGTTCGGCAGCCTGTCCTACACCTACAACATGGAAGACTCGTTCAGCGACATCAGCCCTACGGTCAATACCAAGGTGCCAGGCGACGTAAAGCTGGGTGATTCCTGGCAGATTGGTGGCGGTATCGCATTCGCCCTGAACGAAAAAATGAGCATGTCGTTCTCGGTCACCGACCAGTTCTCGCGCAAGAGCAAGATCAAACCCGACGGCGGCGACTGGCAATCGATCACCAACAGCGACTACAACGCCGCCAACTTCAACATCGGCATGACCTTCGCGGCCTCCAACAACCTGACCATCGTGCCAAACCTGTCCATCGGGTTGACCGACGACGCGCCAGACTTTTCCTTCAGCCTGAAATTCCCCTACTACTTCTGACCGCTCGATGCCCGGGCCCGCGCGGGCCCGGCTTTTGGTAACCAACCTTGTAGCCCACCGCTTTCCTGACCCCCAGCCTGTTATCATCGCGCACAGATTTGTGACGTTTTAACGGCAATTAAGGAAAGTTTTCGTGAAAAACCTGCTTGGCCCCTCGCACACCCGGCTTGTCGCCCTGGCAGCCCTGGTGCTGGTGGTTCCACTGGCTGCGCGCGCCCTGCTGGGCTGGTCCAACCCGCTCGGCTATGTGTCGGACCTCGCGCTTGGCAGCCTGCTGGTACTGCTTCTGCACCGCCGGCCGCTGTGGCTGGCCCTGCCCGTGCTGGTGGCATGGGCCGCGTTGTGGGTGGCATCGGCCGAGTTGGTGAGTGCGGTCGGGCGGCTGCCCAACAGTGCCGACCTGGGCTACCTGTTCGACCCCCAGTTCATGGAGAACTCCACCGGCGGTGGCCTGGCCCACGCCTGGCTGCCCTGGGCCCTGGGTGCAGGCTTGCTGGCCTGGGCGCTGGCTGCCTGGCGCAGCCGTGGCCAGCGTGGCGCCGCATTCGGGCTGAAAGCCCTGTCCATCCCGTTGGCGCTGTTTGGCGTGCACTGGGGTAGCCAGCACCTGGCGCCGTCCGATGCCGACCAGTGGCGGCAATACAACCTTGCGCACCAGTTACTGTCCGCCGGCGTCGCCGACCTGCAGCAGCAGGCACTGGGCTGGGCCGGGCAGACGCCACCCGTTACACCGCTGCCAAGCGCCGGGCTGACCCAGCCCGACCTGCATGGCCAGCGGCTGCTCGCTGGCCCCGGCAATGCGCGTAACCTGCTGGTGATCACCGTCGAAGGCATCCCCGGCGCCTATGTACGGCCCAACCGCCAGGCCCTGCACAGCCGCTTTGACGAAGACCTGATGCCTAACCTTAGCCGCTGGGCCGAGCGCGGCATGAACACCCCGGACTACGTGCTGCATACCCACCAGACCATCCGCGGTTTGTACGCCATGCTCTGCGGCGACTACGACAAGCTGGCCAACGGCACGCCCAAGGGCATGGAGCTGCTCACCCAGCACCAGCGCAACCAAGCCTGCCTGCCTGCCCAACTGCGCCAGGCCGGCTTCACCACGCATTACCTGCAGGGTGCGGGCCTGCGCTTCATGGCCAAGGACCGGATCATGCCGCACATCGGCTTCGACTCGGTGCATGGCCTTGAGTGGTTCAGCAACGACAACTACCTGGAATTCCCCTGGGGCAAGGATGACCGGGCGTTCTTCGAAGGCGCGCTGGACTATGTCGGCCAGCTCAGGCAGCAGGAGCGCCCATGGATGCTCACTTTGCTGACCGTGGGCACCCACCAGCCTTACTCGGCGCCTGCAGACTACCTGGATCGCTACGCCACGCCCAAGCAGGCAGCCGTGGCGTACCTGGACGACGCCATCGGCGCGTTCCTCGACAACCTGGAGCGCCAGGGCGTGCTCAAGGACACCCTGGTGGTGGTGACGTCGGACGAGTCCCATGGTATCGATGGCGTACGCCTGGCCTCCTCCTGGGGGTTCAACCTGACCCTGGCACCGGAGCAGGCGCAATTGCCGCACATCAAACGCGGTACCTACGGCCACGTGGACCTGGCCAACTCCCTGCTCGATTACTTTGCCCTGCCGATGCCGGTGGCGCTGGCCGGGCGCTCGATGTTCCGCGACTACGACACCGGCCGGGAGATGATTTCCTACACCAATGGCATGTTGCGTTACCACAACGGCCAGGGCGTGTTTACCGAGTGCGACTTCCAGCAGCGCTGCCGCCGTTATGCCAGCGAAGGGTTCATCGCTGACCAGGCCAAGTACCTGGGCGCCGGCGACAGCAACCTTGGCCCACAGCTCGGCGCCCTCGCCGGTGTTCTCGACCAGTCCCTGCTGCAAACCCCGCTCAACCTGCGCTACCAGTTCGGTGGCCCCTCGGCCATCCAGTTGCAGGCGCAGATCAACGACGACTGGGCCGACAACCTGATTGGCGCGCAGTACCTGGAAATGCCCGAGGGCTCTCGGACGCGTGTACGGGTGAAGGTGCGGGTACTTGACCCGCAGCATGCCGCCTACATTCAACTCAAGGCCAAGGAACTGGAGCAGGATGTGCCGCTGGGGCTGCCGGACGAGATTCGCGTGACCGCCGATGAGCCGCTGGAAATGGAATTTGGCTTCGACAACCCGACCGTGCGCAAAGCGTTCTCTTTCCATTTGCTGGGGTATGGCGGTGGTGAGGTCGAGGTGAGCGATTTCAGCGTGATCACGGCACTGCCGGACGAAGAAGAGTCGGTCGAGGAGCTGTCGGACGGGCACATAGCCCAGTCGAGCTGAACGCTCGCAGCACTGGCCCCTCACGGGGCCACGGTTTCAGCGGATCTGGTGCTTGTGCAGCAACCGGTAGAACGTTGGCCGCGATACCCCAAGCACCTTCGCGGCAATGCTCATGTTGTTGCTGTGCCGGTCCAGCACATCGCACAGCGCCTGGCGTTCAGCCCGGTGCTTGTAGTCCTCCAGCGTACCCAAGGGCTGCTCCTCCTGCTCCAGCACGTGCAAGCCGAGGTCCTGCGCCTCGATCTGCCGCCCCTCGGCAAGCACCAGCCCGCGGCGCACCCGGTTGGCCAGCTCGCGTACATTGCCCGGCCAGTGGTGCCGGCCCATGGCAGCCAGGGCGTGATCACTGAAGGTGCGTGGCCTGCGCCCTGTTTCCAGGCTGTAGAAGTGGGAAAAATGGTTGGCCAGCATCGACAGGTCGCCATGGCGGTCGCGCAGTGGCGCTGTCACCACCTGAAGCACGTTGAGCCGGTAATACAGGTCCTCGCGAAATCGCCCTTGCTCGATGGCCCGCTCCAGGTCCACGTGCGTTGCCGCCAGCACCCGCACATCCACGGGTATCGGCTGGCTGCCGCCCACCCGCTCGATGTGTTTTTCTTGCAGAAAACGCAGCAAATTAGCCTGCAACTCCAGCGGCAAGTCGCCAATTTCATCGAGAAACAGCGTACCACCGTGAGCGGCTTCGATACGCCCCACCTTGCGCTGGTGCGCGCCGGTGAACGCGCCCTTTTCATGCCCGAACAGCTCGGACTGGATCAGGTGCTCCGGGATTGCCCCGCAATTGATGGCGATGAACGGCATTTCGCAGCGCTGCGACTGGCGATGCAGGGTGCGTGCAACCAGCTCCTTGCCCGTGCCGCTCTCGCCGCGGATCAACACCGGCGATTCGGTCGGTGCCAGTTTGCCCAGCAGTTTGCGCAACTCCAGAATCGGCCGGCTGTCCCCCAGCAATTCGTCTTCCACACCATCGACAGGCACCGCCCCCTTGCCGCGCAAACGCGCCATGCCGAAAGCACGGCCCAGCGTCACCAGCACCCGGGAGACGTCGAACGGAAGGGTATGGAAATCGAAGAACCACTCGCAGACGAAGTCACCGACATTCTGCATGCGCAATTGCTCGGCATTGAGCACGGCGATCCATTCGGTATTGCTGCGCTTGATCATGTCTTTTACCGCGTCGGGGTGACGCAGGTGCGACTCCTGCAGGCGCAGCAGGCCGATATCGCAGCGGTGCTCCAGCGCCAGGTCCAGGCTACAGCTGTGGACGTCCCAGCCGGCACTCTCAAGGCCCGGTAGCAAGCGGTGGCAATCGTCGCAGGGGTCGACGATGAGCAAGCGACGAAGGGAGGCGGTTTCGTGCATGACCGTTCCTTGGCGCCAAATTGTGGTTTTTTACGTGAAAACAGTAAGTTGCGGCGCCTGCTTAACAGTAGCAACGAACCTGACGGCGCCCACTACCGTCTGTCTGCCGAATTGTTTGGCCACTACGCCAGTCGGGAATTTTTCAATTTAATCAGCGTCACAGGCGGCGCAGGACATTAAAAAAATGTTTCACAGTTAAAAAATTACAGTGATTGTGTGACTCCACCCCCAACAGGGAGCATCAGTACAAATAACCCCGCACTGCAGATCGCGATTACCTGAAGCGCCATTGCAGTAACGCGGACATGAATTTCGATGTTTGGGACCATAGAGAGACCGAACCATGAATGCCCAGCTCCGTGTCAACGAAGCACTGCTGATCGCCGACCACGCCTTCGAACCTTTCCAGTGCGTTGCCTGGGACGCACCCAACGGTACGGGTGAGCTGAGCCTGGCAGTGGTCGACCGGACCAACACCCGCATCGGCAGCAAACAAGTGTCCTCGCGCATCTACTCCGACCCTGCGCAGTGGGCTAGCCTGATCGAGGAAGTGCGCGCCGAACTGTGCCAGAAAGGCTATGACCTGCAGCCCTGGTCGATGCCGAAGTAATAGCGGTAGTTAGCCTGCAAGTGCGTGCCCAGCACGCACTTGTGTAACTTTGCCATCAGCCTTTCGGCAACTTTTGCCATTGCGACATAGTGTCGCACCCTCGCCTTCAGTCTTTTATCCTGAATTGTTCAAGATGCTGATATTCGGCCTGTAACTGTGTGGCCAACTGCCGCGCGCGCCCCAGCCGAACCGGCGCCAATTCCATGTCCACCAACAACGTGGCACACGGCATGGGGTGCAAGGCATTCCAGCGCTGCAGGCGGCCATCGGTGAATACCAGGCAGCGCTGCACCTCTTGAGGGTGGGCCTTGTGCCGCGCCAGCAACCAGTGCCGGGCTTGCTCCAACGCTGCAATCAACGGCGTGCCGCCACCCGCGCCCAGGGCTTGCAGCCACGGCTGAAGAGCTGCCGAGGCTTTCAGGCCATGGCGCTGCCACTGCGGGCCGGCACCGCTGGCGGTCAGCAACGCCAGGCGGGCACGCTGGCGATACGCCTGGTCGAACACTTCGGCCAACAGCCCCTTGCTGTGTGCCAGTGCCTGATAGCGGCGAGTGGACGCCGAAGCATCGACGATGACCAGCCACAGTTCGGTAGCCTGGGCCTGACGCTGCTGCCAGCAAAGGTCCTGGCGCTGCCGCGGCCGCCCTTTGAGCAAAGTGGCAAGCCAGGCCACGCGGCCAGCCGGCGCTGCACGTACGCGCCCGCGGCTGCTACCGGCCAGTTTGCCGACACGCGGCATGGCATCCGCCACCTTGCCCGCAGGGCGGATGCTCAGGGCTTTTTTGCCCAGTTCGGCACCTCGCGCCTGGCGCCGCTGGCCACCGGTTGCGCGGGCAGCGCCCCCCAATCGCCCTGCCCGCCCTGGCTGGGCGCATCGTGGCCGCCCGCCTCAGGCGGCGCTGAAGGTGGAGCGGCTTCTGGCGCCGCACGCCGGCGATGACGCAGGGCGAACTCTGCCACGGCATCGACATCGCCCTCCTCGATCACTTCACCACCGCGCCAGGCGCAATGCGCGCGGGCGGCGCGCAACCAGACCAGGTCGGCACGCAGGCCATCGACCCCGGCGGCATAGCAACGCTCGGTGATCCAGGCCAAGGCCTGGTCGTCCAGGGCGATGGCCGCCAAGCCCTGGCGGGCCGCCTGGCAGCGTTCGCGCAGTTGCGCCTGGGCGGCGGCCCATTGCTCGCAGAACGCATGCGGGTCGGTGTCGAAAGCCAGGCGACGGCGAATGATCTGCTGACGCGCTTCTGGTGCCGGCAAACCTTCGAGCACCACATTCAGGCCAAAGCGGTCGAGCAGCTGCGGGCGCAACTCACCTTCTTCGGGGTTCATGGTGCCGATCAGCACGAAACGCGCACTGTGCCGATGGGAAATACCGTCACGCTCAACCCGGTTGGTGCCGCTGGCAGCCACGTCCAGCAAAAGGTCGACCAAGGTGTCGGGCAGCAGGTTGACCTCATCGACATACAGCACGCCACCATCTGCCTGGGCCAGCACCCCCGGCGAGAACTGCGCCTTGCCCTGCCCCAGCGCTGCATCGAGGTCGAGGGTGCCGACCAGGCGCTCTTCGCTGGCGCCCAGCGGCAAGGTCACGAACGGCCCCTCGCCAAGCAGGTCGGCCAGGCCACGGGCCACGGTGCTCTTGGCCATGCCGCGTGGGCCCTCGATCAGCACGCCGCCGATCTTCGGGTCGATGGCGGTCAGGCACAGGGCCAGCTTGAGGTCGTCGGCGCCGACCACGGCCGCCAGGGGAAACTGTACGGGTTCACTCATTTCAAGCCTGTTCCTCGCCGTCGAGCAGCTGTTCCTCCAAGGCCTCCCGGTATTCACCTGGGGCTTCCCAGAGCCCGCGCTGCTGGGCCTCCAGCAAACGCTCGGTGAGGTCACGCAAGGCCTCGGGGTTGTGCTCGCGCATAAAGTCGCGCGTCGCCGGGTCGAGCACATAGGCATCGGCCAGCGACTGGTAATGATGGTCGTCGATCAGGTGCGTGGTGGCGTCGAAGGCAAACAGGTTGTCGACTGTGGCCGCCAGCTCGAACGCGCCCTTGTAGCCATGCCGCTTGGCACCGTCGATCCACTTGGGGTTGAGGGCGCGGGCGCGAATGACGCGGTTCAATTCCTCTTTGAGGGTGCGAATACGCGGCCGGTCGGCCTGGCTGTGATCGCCGTGATAACTGGCCACCCGCTCGCCGGACAAGGTCTCGGACGCCGCCAGCATGCCCCCCTGGAACTGGTAGTAATCGTTGGAATCGAGCAGGTCGTGCTCATGGTTGTCCTGGTTCTGCAGCACCGCCTGCACCTGGCCCAGGCGGTGGGCGAACTGGGCCCGCGCGGGGGTGCCTTCGTCGCTGGCGCCATACGCGTAGCCGCCATGGTTGAGGTACACCTCGGCCAGGTCTTCACGGATGTGCCACAGGCGGCCATCGATTGCATTCTGCACCCCGGCACCATACGCGCCGGGCTTGGCACCGAATACCCGCCAGCCGGCCTGGCGTGCGGCCTGCTCGGCTTGCACACCTTGCGCCTGCAGCGTTTCACGCTCGCTGCGCACGCGCGCGGCCAAGGGGTTGAGGTCATCCGGCTCGTCCAGCGCCGCCACGGCCTGCACCGCTGCATCGAACAGGCGGATCAGGTTGCCGAACGCATCGCGGAAAAAACCCGAGACGCGCAAGGTCACGTCCACCCGCGGGCGGTCGAGCAGGCTCAGTGGCAGGATCTCGAAATCGTCGACGCGCTGGCTGCCGGTGGCCCACACCGGCCTTACCCCCATCAGCGCCATGGCCTGGGCGATGTCATCACCGCCGGTGCGCATGGTCGCCGTGCCCCACACCGACAGGCCGAGCTGGCGCAGGTGGTCGCCATGGTCCTGCAAATGGCGCTCGAGGATCAGGTTCGCCGAGGCAAAGCCCAGGCGCCAGGCCGTGGTGGTGGGCAGGTTGCGTACATCCACGGTATAGAAGTTGCGGCCCGTGGGCAGTACATCCAGGCGGCCGCGGCTGGGTGCGCCGCTGGGGCCTGCCGGCACGAAACGCCCCGCCAGGGCTGCGAGCAGGCCGTTGATTTCTGCTGGCCCGCAAGCGTCAAGGTTGGGTGCCACCTGCTCGCGCAAGGCCTGGACCACCTCGTGTACCGCCTGCCATTGCGCCTCGGCGGGCAGTTGCAGTTCGCCGTTCAAGGCTTGCTCGATGACCTGCAACGCCAACAATTCAAGACGCTCGCGGCTATCACCGAAGGTGCGCCACGGCGCTTGGCTGATGGCTTGCAGCAGGGGGGGACATGGCCCTTCCCACGCTTGGCCGAGGTCGCAGTCCAAGGGGTCGAAGCCTAACGCCAAAGCCTTGGCGAGCGTGCGCAGCAAGCTGGCGTTGCCGCCGCGCCCATCTGCGCGCTCGACGCGCAGCAGGGCCAGCAAGGTATCGATCCGCAGGCGTGCCTGCGGAGACTCGCCGAACACGTGCAGGCCATCGCGAATCTGCGATTCCTTGAGGTCGCACAGGTAGGTGTCCAGGCGCGGCAACCACACGGCAGCATCATCCAGCTGGCCTTCCAGCTGCAACTCGCGGTCGATGTGGTTGGCCTTCACCAGCTCAAGGATGTCGCGCTGCAACTCACGGGCACGCCGTGGGTCGAGCATCTGCGCTTCATAGAACTCGTCGGCCAGTTGCTCCAGGTGGCGCAGCGGGCCGTAGGTTTCGGCACGGGTCAGCGGCGGCATCAGGTGGTCGATGATCACCGCCTGGGTGCGCCGCTTGGCCTGGGCGCCCTCGCCCGGGTCATTGACGATGAACGGATAAATGTTTGGCAATGGGCCCAGCAGCGCATCTGGCCAGCACTGGGCGGACAAGCCCACGCCCTTGCCTGGCAACCACTCGAGGTTGCCATGCTTGCCAACATGGATGACCGCATCGGCAGCAAAGGCATGGCGTAGCCAGAAATGGAATGCCAGGTAGCCGTGTGGTGGTACCAGGTCGGGGTCATGGTACACGGCGCTGGGGTCGACCTGATAACCGCGCGCAGGTTGAATGCCGACGAAGGTCAGGCCAAAACGCAGGCCAGCCACCATCAGCCGGCCGCTGCGGTACATCGGGTCTTGCTCGGGCGGGCCCCAACGTTCCAGCACCGCTTGCTGGTTGGCGGCGGGCAGCCGCGCGAAGGCGGCCTGATAATCCAACAGGCTCAGGCTCTGCGCGCAGGGCCGTTGGTCGAGGTGATCGAGGTCGTTGGTCACGCCGCCGAGCAACTGGTGAATCAGCTGCGTGCCACTGCCGGGGAGTTCGTCGAGCGGGTAACCTTCTGCCCGCAGCGCCTTGAGAATGTTCAGGGCGGCTGCGGGGGTGTCGAGCCCGACGCCATTGCCGATGCGCCCGTCACGGGTTGGGTAGTTGGCCAGCACCAGCGCCACGCGTTTCTGCCCGTTGGGCAGGCGCGCCAGCTCGACCCAGCGCCTTGCCAGCTCGGCTACGAAGTCCATGCGCTCGGGGTGGGCGCGGTAGCAGACCACATCGGACTGGCTGCGCTCGCTGCGCCAGGCCATGTCCTTGAAGCTTACCGGGCGAGTAATGATGCGCCCGTCCAGCTCGGGCAAGGCAATGTGCATGGCCAGGTCGCGGGCACCCAAGCCCTGCTCGCTGGCTTCCCAACCGGGTTGGTTGTCTTGCGCGCAGATCGCCTGCAGCACCGGGATGTCTCGGCGGAACGGCCGCAGGTTGGGGCGCTCCGGGCTGGACAGAGCAAAGCCTGTGGTGTTGATCAACACCTCGGCCCCAACGTCGTCCAGCCAGCGTTCGACCTGTTCCAGGCACGCGCTTTCCTTTAGGCTGGCGACGGCAATCGGCAACGGGTTGAGGCCTGATGCCTGCAGGCGTTCGCAGAACACGTCGATGAACGCGGTGTTTGCCGCCTGCAGGTGCGAACGGTAGAACAGCAGCGGCGCCACCGGGTATTCCGGACGCCACTCGCCGTACCAGTCTTCCAGGGCCGCCGCGGGGTTGGCCGGGTGATAGACCGATGTGCGCGGCAGCGGCTGCGGCGCATCCCAGCTGTAATCGCGGCCCAGCCACTGGTTGGCCAAGCACTTGAACAGGTTGACGGCATTGGCCTTGCCACCCTGGCGCAGGTAGTGCCAGAGGCGCTCGGCCGGTTCACCGGTGACGGTGCCAAGGCCGGTGAGCTCAGGGTCCGGGCGGTCGTCACCCGGCACCAGGATCAGCTGCACGCCGCGCGCGGTCAGCTCGACCAACTGCTCGACGCCATAGCGCCAATAGCCGACCCCACCGTGCAACGACACCAGGATTACCTTGGCATGGCGCAGTACCTCGTCGATATACAGATCGACCGAGGCATGGTTCTGCACCTGCATGGGGTTGGCCAGGCGCAGGCTGGGGAAGTCGTCTGGCAGTTGCTCGGCGGTTTCGGCGAGCAGTGCCAGGTGCGAGTCGCCGCTGCAGAGGATCACCAGCTCGGCGGGAGTCTGGCCGAGGTCGGCGATGCTGTCGTCCGGCACGAAGCCGCCGGGCTGGGTCCGCAGCAGGTGCATGGGTCAGGCGCCCAGGGCTTGGCGCAGGCGCGCTTCCAGTTGCGCGGCATCGAGGTCCTGGCCAATCAGTACCAGGCGCGTCATGCGCGGCTCGCCAGCGCGCCAGGCGCGGTCGAAGTGCTTGTCGAAACGGGTGCCGACGCCCTGGACCAGCAGGCGCATCGGCTTGCCGGGGATGGCTGCGAAACCTTTGGCACGCAGGATGCCGAACTCCACTACCAGCTGGGTCAGGGCGTCGAGCAGCAGGGCTTCGTCGGCTTCTGGCAGGTCGATGGAGATGGAATCGAAGGCGTCATGGTCGTGGTCATCATGATCGTCGTCGCCGTCATGGTGGGAGTCATGGTGGGTGCGACGGCCATCGATGTGCGCTTCCGACTCAGCGCCAACACCCAACAGCACGTCCAGCGGCAGGCGGCCGCTGCTGGCTTCGATCACCTTGACCGCAGGCGGCAGTTCTTCGGCGACTTCGGCGCGCACCTTGGCCAGGCCTTCGGCGTCGATCAGGTCGGCTTTGTTGAGGACCACCAGGTCGGCACTGGCCAACTGATCGGCGAACAGTTCGTGCAGCGGCGATTCGTGGTCCAGGTTGGGGTCGAGCTTGCGCTGGGCGTCGACCTGGTCGGGGTAGGCGGCGAAGGTGCCAGCGGCCACGGCCGGGCTGTCGACCACGGTGATTACCGCGTCGACGGTGCAGGCGTTACGGATTTCTGGCCACTGGAAGGCTTGTACCAACGGTTTTGGCAGGGCCAGGCCGCTGGTTTCGATGAGGATGTGGTCGAGGTCGCCGCGGCGGGCCACGAGTTCGCGCATCACCGGGAAGAACTCTTCCTGCACGGTGCAGCACAGGCAGCCGTTGGCCAGTTCGTAGACACGGCCGCTGGCCTCTTCCTCGCTGCAGCCGATGCTGCACTGCTTGAGGATTTCGCCGTCGATGCCGAGCTCACCGAACTCGTTGACGATGACCGCGATGCGACGGCCCTGAGCGTTGTCGAGCATGTGCCGGAGCAAGGTGGTCTTGCCAGAGCCGAGGAAGCCGGTGACGATTGTGACGGGGAGCTTGGCCAGTGTTTTCATGTCGCGTTGCCCTTGGCAGGATGGCGCGGGCATGCGGGACGAAAGCCTCGGGCCAGGCCGGCCGGGCTCGTTCGCCACCGGATCACCCCGCCCGGTTGAAAGTCGAAATCGTTGCGAGGCAGGTCTCCTGGCTTGCACCGTTCAGGCCCTGATCAGACAAGGGCCTGGCGGGATGACGCCTTCCCGCGCCTGGGCGCAGTGGCTGTGTCGATCCGTTGCCGGTACTTACAGTTGCGGGGGCAGCCGCGGCTTGTACCGCGTTCCCGTCTTAGCTTCGGTTTGGCCGAAGAACCTCGAAGCGGCAAGGCTACGCGGGGGGTGGCGGGTGGTCAACTCATGGCTTGAGATTTGTGGCACCCTCCCGACCGAGCACCGCCACTGCATTCAAGGAACCCCCTTCGCGCCCCACCCGCCTCCCCCCAACCCCATCAACCAATTGACGCCACCCCTGCCCCGTGCTCTCCTTACACCCTGCGTTCAGGTGCCCCCACGGGGGTGAAACGGGAAACCGGTGCGTCGCAGGCCCGACCAGGGCCCGACAACTCCGGTGCTGCCCCCGCAACGGTAAGCGAGCGAAGCGTCTAGACCACTGTGCCAGGCAGTACGGCATGGGAAGGTGACGCGTTCACAGGAGCCCTGCTCCTCCTCGCAAGCCCGGAGACCGGCCTGGCGTTCATGAACACCCCGCGGTGGGCGGGCGCTGTCGCATTCCCCTGGGCCATCCACGCCCGGGGCTGTCGCGCTCGCCTGTGCCCCGTTGCCCCTATAAAAAGCAAAGCAGAGGAACGCGACATGCCCATCACCAGCGCCAAACACACCATCGCCACCCCCGTTACCCTCAGCCAGCGCGTCATCATCGCCGCCGGCGCCAGCCTGCTCGGCCTGTGCCTGATCTACTTCGCCGGCTTCTCGCACATCGAAGCCGTGCACAACGCCGCCCACGACACCCGCCACAGCGCCGCATTCCCCTGCCACTGAGACCGCCCCATGATCAAGCGCATTGCCCGCACCGCCGGGTTCAGCGGCCTGCTTGCAGCGTTGCTGCTGACCCTGCTGCAAAGCTTCTGGGTCGCCCCGCTGATCCTCCAGGCCGAAACCTACGAATCGGCAGCCCCCGCCGCCGAGCACCATAGCCATGACGGCGAAGCGGCCGTTGCCCACGAACATGCAGCAGGTCATGAACACAGCGCCGAGGCCTGGTCGCCAGAAGACGGCTGGCAGCGCATCCTGTCCACCACCGGTGGCAACCTGGTCGTCGCAGTCGGTTTTGCCCTGATCCTCGCTGCGCTTTACAGCCTGCGTGAACCCAACCGCGTCAGCACAGGTGCGCTCTGGGGGCTGGCCGGCTTCGCCGTGTTCTGCCTGGCGCCCACCTTGGGCCTGCCGCCGGAGCTACCCGGCACCGCCGCCGCCGACCTCGGCCAGCGCCAAAGCTGGTGGATCGGCACCGCTGCCGCCACCGGGCTGGGGCTGGCGCTGCTGGTGTTCGCCCGGCATTGGCTGTTCAAGGTGATCGGCGTGGTCTTGCTGGCAGTACCCCACGTGATCGGTGCTCCGCAACCCGACGTCCACCAAAGCCTGGCCCCTGAGGCCCTGGAAACCCAGTTCAAGATCGCTTCCTGGGTAACCAATGCCGCCTTCTGGCTGGCCCTGGGCCTGCTCAGCGCCTGGCTGTACCGCCGCTCCAGCCACGCCTGATGGCAAACCAGCACCCACTGCCGGCACTGTACGCCGGCTTTGGTTGCCGCCGGGGCTGCCCGGTGGACGTGCTCGACACGCTGCTGCGTCAGGCCCTGGAAAGCCACGGCCTGGCGCTGGCAGCGCTGCGCGGCATTGCCAGCATCGATTTGAAGGCCGACGAGCCAGGCCTGCAACAACTCGCCAAACGTTACGGCTTACCGTTGAAGCTGTTCACCGCCAGCCAGCTGCACCCGTTCGAGCCCCTGCTCAGCCATCGCTCTGCGCTGGCCCACGCCCACAGCGGCTGTTGGGGTGTCGCGGAAAGTGCGGCCCTGGCCCTCGCGCACCTCGACCACGGCAACGCCAGGCTCCAGGTGACGCGGCGATCGCTTGGCCCTGCTACCCTCGCCCTCGCCTGCGGCGGATAATCGCTACATCCATTACCTGCAAGGAATCTTCATGACGGTCTACTTCATCGGCGCCGGCCCCGGCGACCCCGAGCTGATCACGGTCAAGGGGCAACGCCTGATCCGTCAGTGCCCGGTGATCATCTACGCCGGCTCTCTGGTGCCGACGGCAGTGCTCGAGGGCCATCAGGCCGAGACAGTCATCAACAGTGCCGAACTGCACCTGGACCAGATCATCGAGGCCATGCACACGGCCCATATAAAAGGCCAGGACGTGGCCCGGGTACACAGTGGCGACCCCAGCCTGTATGGCGCCATCGGGGAACAGATCCGCCATCTGCGCGAGCTGAATATCGACTACCAGATCATCCCCGGAGTTACGGCCACCGCCGCCAGCGCCGCATTGCTGGGCTGCGAACTGACCCTGCCAGAGGTCGCGCAAACGGTGATTCTCACCCGTTACGGCGACAGCTCACCCATGCCTGCAGGCGAACAACTGAGCGACCTGGCGCGCCATGGCAGTACCTTGGCCATCCACCTGGGGGTCAAGCACCTGGCACGTATCGTCGACGAACTTGTGCCCCATTACGGTCTCGACTGCCCGGTCGCCGTGGTGCACCGTGCAACTTGGCCGGACCAGGATTGGGCCCGCGGCACGCTTGGCACTATCGTCGAACAGGTGGCCGCCAAGGGCTTTCGCCGCACGGCGCTGATCCTCGTCGGCCACGTGCTCGGGGACGCGCCGTTCGCCGCGTCAGCCTTGTACCGCGCAGGGCACGCACACCTCTATCGCCCGGGTGATTGACCGTTGCCAACCCGACAGGGGCCGTAGCAGACTCCAGGTTCCATTGCGCGAACCGGAGTCACGCCCATGCTCGAGCTACGCCCCAATTGTGAATGCTGCGACATTGATCTTGCGGGCGACAGCCCTGAAGCGCTGATCTGCTCGTTCGAATGCACCTTCTGCCGCAACTGTGCCGAAACCCGCTTCCAGGGCCGCTGCCCAAATTGCGCCGGCCAGTTGCTGGCCCGCCCACCGCGCGTCGGCCAGGCACTCAGCAACAACCCCGCCTCCACCCAGCGCGTGTCGAAGCCTCACGCCGCCTGCGCATAAGCAGCTACCGAGGGCAGGCAGCGTCGAAATGCCCCTGACGATGCCCGCCCTCCGCCGTTTTTGTAGGATTTTTCAACAAAGTCAGCCCGCTTAGTCAACAGATCTATACTCGCCATTATCAAGGCGTCGGAATGGAAGTATCGTGCTGCGCTGCAGAAAGACCTTGCAGACGTATTCCTGATCAACCCCGGGAAACGGACCACATTTCGACAGGAGTTTTCCTCATGACAACCGTGCTGATCGTCGACGATCACTCTACCGTCCGCTTCGCGCTGCGCATGTTGCTTGAGCGCGAGCGCTTTCAAGTTATCGGTGAGGTCGACAATGGGAGTGAAGTTGGCCAGGTAGCACGCAACCTGCAACCGGATGTGGTGGTACTGGACATCGGGCTTCCGGGGCTTGATGGCATGGAGGTGATCAAGCGCCTGCAGCAGCTACCCAAAGTGCCAAGGATCATGGTGCTGACCGGGCAAGCCACCGACCTGTACGTACGCCGCTGCCTGGACGCCGGCATTGGCGCCTTCGTGACCAAGGATGAAGACCTCGAGGCTGTCGTCTTTGCACTCAAGGCGCTGGTGAAAGGCTATTCAACCTTTCCGCAGATGTCGGTCAACAGCAATTCGCTGGAAAGCGAGGCAGCGCGGCTGGGCAGCCTGTCAAACCGCGAGATGGAGGTACTGCGGCGCCTGGCTCGTGGCGAGAACAACAAGAACATTGGCCATTGCATGAACCTCAGTGCCAAGACCATCAGCACTTACCGTGGACGGATCATGGACAAGCTCAAGACTGAATCATTGGTGGAAATGGTTGACCTGGCCACGCGCAACTACGTCAAGTAGGCACCCAATCGCCATGAAACGCTCGCTGGCAGGCTTGCTCATGGCCATCGGCCTGCTCTGCTGCTCACCTGCAACCCTCGCCGACGCCGAGCCACGGCAGCTGCTGGCGCGCTCCATCAGTGCTGCGCCACCGCTGCAACTGGGCAGCGAAGACCGGCAATGGCTGCAGCAACGCAAGGTTTTGCTGCTGGGGAGCTCCCGCCCCGATTACCCGCCGTTCGATATCAACATCAGCCAGGCCGACTATGAAGGCCTCAGCGCAGACTATGCCGGGCTGATTGCCGAGCAACTGGGCATATCGATCGAAGTCAGGCGGTTTTCCAACCGCCATGAGGCGATCGCTGCCCTGCGTGATGGCAAGATCGACTTACTGGGCAGCTCCAACGGCTTCGAAGCCGCCGATGCCCAGCTAAGCCTGAGCCTGCCCTACGCCGACGACTTGCCGGTCATCGTTACCCGCGAAGGGCGCACCCTGAAAAACGACAAAGACCTCGCCGGCCTGCGCCTGGCAATGGTCGATCATTACTTGCCGGGCGAAACGGTCCGCGCGCGCTACCCCAAGGCTCAGCTGAGTTTCTATCGCTCTACCCTGGCCGGCCTGGCCGCGGTTGAGATGGGCGATGCGGATGCGTACCTGGGCGATGCCATCAGTACCGACTATCTCATCGGCAAAAGCTACCAGGGCCTGGTGAGAATCGACCATTTCTGCCAGGTGCCTCCCGGCAGTTTCTCTTTCGCCTTGGCCAGTGACAACCCACGCCTTCGTCGCCTGGTCGATACAGCCTTGGCGAGGATCACCGAAAGTGAACGTTTGAGCATCCTGCGCCGCTGGAGCAGCGGCAACACCAGCATCCTGCTCGAGCGTCACTTGTCAGCGATCAGCGCTGAAGAGCAGGCCTGGATCGATCGCAACCCGACGGTCAGCGTACTGATCGACACGGCACTCGCCCCGCTGACCTTCAACGATGCCCGCCAGCAACCGACAGGTATTACCATCGACCTGCTCAAGCGGATCAGCTTGCGCACCGGGCTGCAGTTCAAGTTCATCGAGCGCAATGCCGTGCAGACCATGGTCGAGCAGGTGGCACGTGGCGAGGCGCAAATGATCGGTGCCTTGGGTTACGGCGCGCAGCGTGCGGCCCAGCTGCGTTATACCCGCCCCTACCTGGTGAGCCCGCGGGTCCTGGTAACGCGCAACCAGGCGGGGTGGCAAGTGCAAGCCAGAGACCTTGATGGCCAGCGCATTGCCGTAGTGCGTGGCTCCCCCTTGCGCGCCGAAGTGCAGCGCCGCTACCCCGAGGCCAAGGTCGTCGAGGTGAACAACCCCCTGAGGCTCATGGAAGCCGTGGCCAACGACAGCGCTGACGTCGCCTACAGCAGCCACATCAATGCTACGTACTACATCAACCACGTCTTCAAGGATAAGTTGCGTATTGCCAGTGTGCTCGGCGAAAACCCGGCCATGGCAGCGTTCGCCGTCGCCCCCGGCCAACCGCAACTGCAGGCCATCCTCGACAAGGCCCTGCTGAGCATCCCGCCCGAGGAGCTGGACCAATTGATCAACCGATGGCGCACCAGCAGCCTGGTCAGCGACAGCCCATGGCGCAATTACCGTACGCTGGCGCTGCAGGTACTGGTGCTGTCTGCACTGGTGCTGGCCGGCGTGGTGTTCTGGAACAGCTACCTGCGCAAGCTCATCCACCAGCGCACAGAAGCCCAACGCGCGCTGCAGGAGCAGCTGGCACTGAGCCGCGGGCTGCTCGAACAACTGCGCCAGGCGAAAGACGACGCAGAGCAGGCGAGCCATACCAAGAGCACCTTCCTGGCAACCATGAGCCACGAGATCCGCACCCCCATGAATGCGGTGATCGGCCTGCTCGAATTGGCGCTCGAAGACGGCCGAGCCGGGCGCTGCGACGTCCTGGCGCTGCAGACCGCGCACGATTCGGCCATTGGCCTGCTGGGGTTGATCGGCGACATTCTGGATATCTCACGCGTCGAATCCGGCCATATGACCCTGCAACCGGCGGCTACCGACCTGGTTGAACTGGTACGCAGCACCTTGAGGGTTTTCGAGGGCAATGCACGAACCAAGGGCCTACGCCTGCAGAGTGAATTGCCTGACGCGCCCGCCTGGGTACTGGCAGACGCCCTGCGGCTCAAGCAAGTTCTTTCCAACCTGTTGAGCAATGCCATCAAATTCACCGACCGCGGCGAGGTGCAAACCAGCCTGGTGATTCAGCCGGCAACCGCAGGCAATGCCGTGCTGGTCGAGCTGAGCGTGCGCGACACCGGCATTGGCATTGGCCCGGCGGACCAGGCGCGGCTGTTCAGTGCCTTCGCCCAGGCGCAAGGCCCGCGGGCACGCCAAGGCGCAGGCCTGGGCCTGGTCATCAGCCGGACCCTGGCCGAGCTGATGGGCGGCACACTGAGCCTGCAAAGCGTCGAAGGCGTAGGTACCAAGGTGCTGGTCGAACTTCGACCTCCCGCCAGCGAAGCGCCCGCCCCCGCCGAGGCCGAAACGCCGGCCCAGGAAGGCGAACACGGCCCGCTGAACATCCTGGTGGTGGATGATTACCCCGCCAATTTGCTGCTGCTGGAAAAACAGCTGACCACCTTGGGCCATCGGGTGACCTTGGCAGAAAACGGCCAAACGGCTCTGGATCAATGGCAGCAAGCAGCGTTCGACCTGGTGATCACCGATTGCAGCATGCCGGTCATGGATGGCCACGACCTGACCCGCAGGATTCGTCAGCAGGAGCAGGCGCTTGGTCTGCCCGCCTGCAAGATTCTCGGGATTACCGCCAATGCTCAAGCAGAGGAGCGCGAGCGCTGCCTCGCCAGCGGCATGGACGATTGCCTGTTCAAGCCACTCGGCCTGCGCACCCTCGCAGCCCATCTACCGCAGGCCCACCCCGGTGCTGCTGCATGTGTGCCAAGTGGGAGCGGTTTCAACCTGAACGAGCTGCGCCACCTCACCCAGGACGACGAGCAACTGGTGCGGCGCCTGCTCGAGCAGCTGTCGCAAAGCGCCAGCGAAGACCTGGCCGCGCTGCATGCGTTGGGCGCAGCACCGGACCGCGACGCGGTGCGCGCGGTGGCCCACCGCATCAAGGGCGGCGCCAAAATGCTCAAGGTGCGCGCGGTAGTGCGCGATTGCGAAGCCATCGAACAAGCCCAGGCCGAGGGCTTGCCGACCGACGCGCTGCAGTTGCGGCTTAAAACCAGCCTGCAGGCCCTGCAGCGCGAACTGGCGGATGCCCTCAGTGCAATTGCAGCGTCGAGTTGATCTGGCTGATGGCATCGACCACGTGGCGTGAGCCCTGCTGGATTTCCATGATCACCGTGCCGGCCTCGTTCGCCAAGGCAACGCCTCGCCCCGTACGCGTCAGGCTCGACTGCATGCTGGCCACTGCGGTGAGCGAAAGGTCATGGTTCTGCCGCACCACATCGACAATTTCCAAGGTGGCCTTGCTGGTCCTTGCAGCCAGGCTGCGCACCTCGTCGGCGACCACGGCGAAGCCGCGACCATGCTCACCGGCGCGGGCCGCCTCGATGGCGGCATTCAAGGCCAGCAGGTTGGTCTGGTCGGCGATGCCGCGGATAGTCAAAACGATCTGCCCAATCACATCCGACTGTTTACTGACCGCATCGATGCTGCGCGCCGCGTCATTCAGCTCCTGGGAAATCTGTTCGATAACCTGCACCGTCTGCTGCACCACCTCGGTACCCTTGCGGGCGCAGGCGTCGGTCTGCACAGAGCTGGCATGCGCCGCTTCGGCCGCGCTCTGCTGAGTGCTGACCTGCGCAGTGATGTCGCTGGCGAACTTGACCACTTTGTAAAGCCGGCCCTTGCTGTCGAAGATCGGGTTGTAGGAAGCCTCCAGGTACACCGTCTGGCCTTGCTTGTTGACCCGCTCGAAGCGATGCGAGTGGTATTCGCCGCGGTTCAGCGACGCCCAGAATTCGCGGTACCCGGCCGACTCGCGCTCATGCGCCAGGCAGAACAGCCCATGATGGCGGCCAACTACCTCTTCCAGGCGGTACCCCATGGTCGTGAGGAAATTCTGGTTGGCCTTGATCACCCGCCCCTGCGGGTTGAACTCGACCACGGCCATGGAGCGGCCGATGGCTTTGAGCAGGCTCTGGCTTTCGTGCTCATCCTTTACCCGCTGGCTGATATCGGACGCCACCTTGATCACGCTGGTGACGTGCTGCAGCTCATCACGCACCGGCATGTAGCTGGCTTCGAGCCACACCTCGCGGCCCGCCTTGTCGATACGTTCGAATGTCCCGCTGATGGCTTTGCCTTCCCCCAGCTCCCGCCACAACTGCTGGTACTCGGCCGTTTTCACGTAGGCCGGGTCGCAGAACAGCCGGTGGTGCTTGCCGCGCAATTCTTCGACGGTATAACCCATGGTCTGGCAGAAATGGGCATTGGCGTCGAGGATCGTGCCATCAGGCGCAAACTCGATCATTGCCATGGAACGGCTGATCGCCGCGAGCTTTGCCTGGGCTTCGGCAAGGGCTTGGCGAGTGCGCTGAATTTCGATCAAATCTGACTTGCGATGGAAATCGAACATCCTGTCGCTGCTCCCCTAACCACCCATAAAACCCTTGATTTATGGCGCTTGGTGAATCCAAGATACTCCAATATACGCACTTGTCCAGCGGAATATCTCGTTTCCGTGGTAGTATTTCAGCACATTTTCATACCAGCTCCAGACGCGGATACCACCAGTGCCTCAAGACCAGAAACAACGGGTCAGCAGCGATGCCGACGCCCGCGATATCACCACACCTGGCAAGTACCCTGTAGGCTCAGTGCCGGGCGTCTTCCTGCATGTCACCCCCACTGCCAAGGTCTGGCGCTTGCGGTATCGCCTGCATGGCGTCGGCGGCCTTTACACGATAGGCAAGTTTCCCGATATCAGCCATGCCAGGGCCTGCGAACTGGGCCAGGAAGCGCGCACCCTGGTGGCCGAAGGCGTCAAGCCACTGGCTGCCAAGAAGGAACGCATCGCCGCACAGCTGGAAAAGGAGCAGTGGACGTTCCAGCGGGTCACGGACCTTTGGCTTATCTACAAGTCGGACAAGGCTGCCAAGACCCAGGCCGGCTACCGCTCGGTGCTGAACAACCACATTCTGCCGCGCCTCGGCAGCACCCAGGTCGACCGCCTGCAGTACATCCAGCTGCGCGACCTAATTCTGGGCCTGGACCAATACCCCGCCGTCGCCAAGCAGGCACATAATGTGGTGCGCGGCATACTCGAATACGCCATCGACCTGGGCGTACTCAAGGAGAACATCGCCGCCCGCCGCATCAACCTGGTCAAGCGCCCGAAAACCGTGCACCACGCGGCGATAGAAACTGTCGACGCACTCAAGGAATTCATCGGTCGCCTGCACAATACAAACAGCAGTACGGTCGTCTCGGCGCTGTGGCTGGCTCTGCTCTTGGCGCCCCGGCCGGCTGAACTGACGCACATGCGATGGGAGCAGTTGGACCTGGATAAAGGCGAATGGCGCTATCGGATGACCAAGACCCACAAAGACCACGTCGTGATGCTGCCCGACCAGGCCATCGGCCAATTGCGCCTACTCCAGGAACGTCAGACAAGAGGCCAGATTGCACAGCTGTCGACCCCATTCGGCCAGCCCGTCAAACCAACTGTGCCTACTGGCTGGGTGCTCCCCTCCCCGCAGCGAGCCGGCCGCCCTATCGCTTCCGTGTCGTTGCTCCGACAGATTCGCGCCCTGGGCTACACCAGCGACGAACTGACCGCCCATGGGTTTCGCGCCACCCTGCTCTCGATAGGCGGTGAAGTTCTGGGGCTGGACCGGATCATCATGAATCTACACCTGGGACACAAGATGCCAGGCACACTTGGCGCCACCTACGACCGAGCGGCGTACCTGCCGCAACGACGTGAAATGCTACAACGCTGGGCCGATTACATAGAGGGGTTGTGGAGCGAAGTTACAGAGCACGGCACGCTAAACAACTACAACCCCGCCTACGACGCGAATTGGTAGAAACACAGCAGACTAAAGATGGATTTCGGGCCGCAGCATTGGCGTAGCGTGGTGCTACACCCCACAAGCTCGGAAGCCAAGCCCTTAACTTAAATATTTATGTAAAATTAGACTTAAAACTTAGTTATTAAGCCGTGTCGGAATACAATTTACGCCTGCTCTGAGATTCTTGATGGGGTAAAGGCATCAAGTGATGCGATCTTAGGCACAACATATCAAGGGGCGCAGCCGCTCTAGCACAGCACTTCTACTTATTTTTGATATGTTTGATAAGATAATCAGAGATGTTTATCGAAGTGACTTCCTTGGTCAAAAGTATTGGGGTGTACCACTGCGCGCCCTCGGCGCTGCCGACGCCTTCTTCAAGTCGATCAACGCCGGCATGGAAACCTACTCACTGGCCTACCGCACCGCAGTCGGTGAAGGCCTGAAAGGCGATGCCCTCGGTGCCCGGGTTAAGGATTTGGTGGCCAACCCCACCGACAAGATGAAGGAAGGCGCCCGCGCTGCTGCCGAGTTCCAGACCTTTACCGACAAGTCCGGCGCTGTCATCAACATGCTCAACGGTGCCAAGAACAGGATCCCCCTTGGGGTAGGCAACGTGGTCGCACCGTTCGTGAAGACGCCCGGCAAGATCCTCGCTTACAACGTGAAGCACACCCCGTTGCTGACCTACTTGTTTGAGGATTCACGCAAGGCCTCTGGCACTGGCGGTGCTGCCCATGAGCAGGTACTGGCACGGCAGGCAATAGGTTCACTGGTCTACTCCCTCGGTGCTATGGGGGCCGCCGCTGGCGTACTGACTGGTGCAGGCCCAAGCGACGATACTGAGCGCCGGGCATGGCTCGCTGCCGGGAACCAGCCGCTGTCTATCAAGATCAATGGCGAGTGGTATTCCTTCGCCCGTATTGAGCCCTTAGCAACGCTGTTCGGTATCAGTGCCGACGTGTACCAGAACTACAAGGATGGCGACACCACAGCCGCCGCGTTCACCAAGGCCCTGTCCGGCAACTTCTTGTCGAAGACATGGCTGCAGGGCCTGTCAAAAGCTGTGCAGGCAATTGCAGACCCTGACAGGTACGGCGCCGGTTGGGTGAACAGCACCGGGGCCACGCTGGCGAACCCTTGGACTATTGGCGCACAAGCCGCCCGTATTGGCGACGACTACAAGCGGCAGGCGGACTTCAAGAGCTTCACCGACCAGCTCAAGTACAGAACGCCGTTCCTGCGCGAATCCTTGCCGATCAAGCTGGACCACTTCGGCGCACCAATGGAAGAGAACGAACGCCAGTGGCATGGCTTCGGGCCAATCACCCGCAGCAAACCCAGCGACGACCCTGTGCGCATAGAAGCCGCTCGCCTTGGCTGGGCGCCCGGTAGGCAACAGGACTACTTCTCCTACAAGGGGCAGCGCCGCGACATGACGCCGGAGCAGGTGTATGAGCGCAACCAGGTGGCCGGCCAGATGATCCACCGCGCAGCCACCAAACTGATGCGTAGTACAGCCTGGCAACGCATGGACGACGACCAGCGCCGGGAAACCTTGGACAAACTCACCAGCCGGGTTCGCAGTGCCGTCAAGGTCGCCATGATCCCGTGGGTGGTAGCAGGAAAACGCGGACCGCTCGACCGCCTCAAGGGCAGCAACAACATTGAGGTATCCAAGAAATGAACGACGTGAACTTTGATGTGAGCCGGCTCAGCCAGCTGCGCCACGAGTGCGAGCTACACAACATCGACCTGAGTCGGGTCAAAATTGTACCTGTCGCCGCTGATAGTCGCCGTCCAGAGGCAAAGAACGAGGACGGTGTGGTGGTGGCCGGAGCCTACCGGGAGTACGTCGTACAGTTCGACAAGCCACTGGTGGATGTCAGCAACTTTTGCCCCGAGGTCCCCACGCAGAAGAACGCCCGCTCTGTGCACCAAGCCGAGGGGCTGGCGTTACTCTGGGCGAAGCGGATCCAGATCGCTGAGCGCGTAACTGTGCGTCATGGCGCGGTTGTCGGCTGGGATTCCACGCGCATCAACCGCGAGCCGATCACCGCCGAGGAAATGGACCGCTACCGTGCACGCCTCAAGGAAGCGGCACTGCAAGCCAAGATCGCCCGCGAGCTGCGCGATGCCGTTAAAGAGCGTCAGGCGCAAGCCAACCAGCGCGCCCACGACGATCTGGTTGCGCGCTACCCGGGCACCGTCGTTGCACCCTGCGAGAAGAAAACGCCCGTCGATGTGCCGGGCCCGGTCGCATCCCTGAAAGGTAAATCGAAATGAGTGACGAAACCTTTGATGTTGCAGCCTTCGCTGCGCAGGCCACTGGCACCACCGGCATCAGCGATGACGCCGGGCTCGATCAAGTTGTGCCGGATCGACTGGCTGATGATTTGGACGCGTATGCCGACCACGCCCAGCAGCGTGACCAACATCTGGCTGATGACGATGACCCAGACGACGCCGAGCAGGTAGACCCCACCGGCCTCAAGAACAAGTCTGTGCCACTGGGCGCCCTGCAGGAAGAGCGCATGCGCCGCAAGGAAGCGCAGGATCAGGCCGCACAGTTGCAACAGCAGCTCGGCCAGTTGCAGGCCTACCAGCAGCAGGTGCAAGCGTTCCTCGCGCAGCAGCAACAGGCCCAGCTTGAAGCACAGATTCCGGCGTTTGAGGATGACCCCGAAGGCCACCTGAACGCCGTCAAGGCGCAGATGGCAAACGAGCTTGGTCAGATGCGCAACCAGCTGGAAACACAGCAGCGTGTGGCGCAGTTCTCAGCACAGCTGCAACAGGAGGTCACGGCGATGGCGCCAGCTATTTCGTCGGCGGAAGACGAAATGCGCGCCGAAGTCGGCAGCCACTACGACGAGGCATGTGAGCATGTGAACCGGCTGGCAATGGAGCGCATGCGGCAGCTGCACCCGTACGCCGACCCGCAGGCACTAGAGCAGACGAAAAACGCAGCGGTCATTCAGTTTATGCGCGACCATGTGTCTCGGGGCGAATCACCAGCGCGGACCATCTGGAACCTCGCGCAGCAGCTCGGTTTTGTGCCGTCTGGTCAGCGTGTGCCAGGGCAAGAGCGCAAGGCACCGCCCACCAGCCTGTCTACTGTGCCAGCCGCAGGACGCGCCCCAGATCAGCGGGGCCGACTGACTGCCAAGGACATTGCGAGCATGCCGCAGGACGAGTTCGACCAGATGTTTGAGTCGATGCGGCGTGGTGCCACGCAGATGCCGGTGTGAGCCATGAACTCGCTGACCGAAGCACAGGCTGAGCGGCTGTTGGAGCAGCTGCAGATGGTCGCAGAACAGGCACCGATGGAACTGCGCCCCAAGCGCAGGGCGATTGTCAGGGGTATACGCTGTGCCCTTGATGCCGTGGCCGAGGGCTTGTCCCCCGACGACATGCGTAGCGCGATGCTGGCTGAACTCGGTATCACCTACCAGGGCGGCCAGCGGACGCCTACACCGAAGCGGGAACCACTGGTGCCGTACGCCGATCCGCTGCCACTGGACGCGGCGATCATCGAGCTATGGAACGTCGGCAAAAGCGTTACCGCCATCTGCGCCGAGCTGGGGTGCACTGACACGGTGGTCGACCGCGTGCGCAAGTGGTGCAGTAACGCAGCGGTTGGCATACAGCCTGATGCAAGGCAGCGGGGTTGCGTTCTAGGTAGGCAACAAGCGAACGACCACTGAGGCGCCGGGCACAATTGAAAAGGGCGCCATGATCGGCGCCCAGGCTTACTCCCGGTCTGATAGACGCTTTATGACTCTCACCCATCGGTCAGTGCTAGAGATGGTGTAGACAAACCTTTCCTGCCGCTGCAGTCCATCATTGCTTTTGTAAGAAACGGTCAGTACTCCAGATACATCCTCAGCCTGGTTAATGTATCTGAGTTGTATATGACCATTGCTATCGACGTTAATCGCATCAAATGTAACCGTGCTGCTATCGCCAATTGGTGGAACAAACGTAGCTTTCACATCATAAGCAGGAGCACTTGAAGGGGAAATTCTGAGGGTCATGCCGCTCCAGGTACCTGCGAATGTTGCTCCGTTGCGAGCACCAGTATTACCGAAGGTGAAATTGGCGCGCCCGACCCGCTCAGCTTCCTGCATCTGTAGCTCTAAAGCTGCTTCCTGTGCTTTGATCTGCTTGGTTGCAACGCTTGCCATAGTGGCTTGGTGTTCAACTGTTTTCTTGAGCTCGTCGGCTTGATCCTTGAGCGCTTTGGTGCTCATACGTAGTTCTTCCCCTTGTTGCAGGAAGCCCAAGACCAGCCAGAGGAACGCCACAGGGCCGAAGGCACCGGCGAGGAAGTCGCCCACCTCATTGAGGGGCATGCTTCCCAATGTGTCGATGCGACCCCAAGTCAGCTCTCCGATACTGACTAAGTAGATAAGAGTGAGGGCGCCACCAATCTCTGTTATATGCTGCCGTACGTGCCAGTCTTCCTGCCCACGATATTTTCTGACCATGCGCCCAAGCACCACTCCCGTAACTACGGCTGCGACCAGCAACGCAACGGTCGGCGGCCCATAGACCCAGCCTTCATCCGGCACTACAGGTGGAGTGCTCCAGAACACACCACCCACCGGTTCCCACAAACCCGCCATTGCAACCCCTTTGCTCTATCCGTGGCACACAGCAACGCCCTTGTCGTTGTCGTGTCACTCCGATGCTTTCTGCGGCTTGGTCTTCGAGACTTCTACCTTCTTCAGCAACTCCATGATTATTTCTTGTGTATTAATCGGGAAGGGATCGGCCCCGACCTTGGAAAAATCCCTGCCAGCAAAAATTTTCGAGGCAATAGCGATCTTGATTTTGTGCTGCTCCTCGTCTGGGAGAGATGCTACAAAGGGCGAAAGAGCTTTTAGGTCAAGTGATGTTTGCAGGTGTTGATATTGTTGCTCCCGGTGTTTAGCCGATTCCCTTGCAAGGTATGCTGCTGGTACGGAAAGCAAAAAAGTCAGGGAAACGCGGAATAATGACTCCTGCCAATTACTCGAATGCCCTATCAGCGTATAGATCAAACATAGAGCTATCACAACCATGCACACTAAGGACCAAAAACGCAGGCGGTCAGCCATTTTCTTTTCCTCAGCAGCACTCTTTTCGTAGTCGCCGGCGATTGCCCTGCCTGAGACATGGCCGAGTATGCCATCAATCTCCGTCTTTTTTACTCCGACTTCCCGAAGTGCATCCGCATAGGTCGAAGTAATTTTGTCGATCTCTCCTTGCGCAGCTCCTTCGAGATCTTCAAGGCGACTCGTTAGGCTGGCAATTCGCAACTCATTTTCATTCAAAAGTTTCTTGACTCGCTGATCATGCCTCTCTTGTTCGTCGATAAAAGCCTTAAGTCTTGTACCGTCGTTGCTATAGTTGATGGTATCGGCTTTTTGCGATGCAGCCTCTTGAGTGGAGCTCTTGATTTTTTGAAGGGGCGCTAAGCCAAGGGGGCTTGATTCTACGGTAATTCTAAGCTCAACGGCTTTTTCAAGAAGTCTCCTTCCAGCTGCCTTAAAATCGTTATTGCTTAATTTAGAGGATTCATGCCCTACCGCTTCCCCATATACACCGGCTGTTCGTGCATGGAGAAGTACCGCCTCCATGTTCCCAGCGTTATACGCGTCGGCGAGAAGATTCAAATGCTGGAACAAGGTCTCGAACGCTGCTTTCAGGTCCTTTTGCACGGGTGTGTCGCCCAACAGACTTCTGAAACGATCTGCCATAGCCTCTGTTTCATTTGCCACTATAAGAATCTTTTGTAGTTCTTCGTCCATAGATAGTCTCTTGAGCAACATGCTGATCAAGTGGATCCTTCTGTAGTCCGGATCCTCCATTAATTTGGGCAGAACGCTACTACAGTCAGGGAGGCTTGGCTACGCCCGCGCAGCTATGCAGCGTGACCTCGCTCCAGCGCTTCCCACAGGGCGGTCAGCACATCGGCGGTACCAAGGTGCTCTGGTAGCTTGCCAGTGACCCGTTGCGCTCGACTGATCGCCGAGTCGAGCCATTCCAGCTGGATATCGACAGGCTGCGGGCACAGGGTCTGCTCCAGCCAACGGTGGTCGTTCGGACCAGTCACGTCCAATTGAATGCCAAAGAGATGGCGCAGGCCCAGTTGGTGCTTGAGCTGGCGCAGCTTTGCACAGGCTTGAGCTAACTGATCTGCGCCACCTTGTAGATCGGCTAATACCCTTCGTGCTTCGGAGGCATACCGTTGCGCTCGCACAGACGAGTCGCAAAGCCCAAGTATGTTCTTGGCCAGTCTGATTTTGCAGATGTTAGATGCGCCCCTATAGCGCATCGCGGCCATCATACTTTCCAAGTGGCGTGCGATATCGTCATTCATGATCGGCACCCTCAGTGTCTGGTACAGGGGATGTTGCTTTGCCATCCAAGTAGGCTTTCCAGTCCTTGAGTCGGACGCCGGCCCATCGATCATGCCGACGCCAGCACCATGCGTTATTCTCCGCTGCGGTTCCCGAGCCAATCTTGACTGCGCGCAGCGCCTCCAGTGCCTTGGGCAATGTCTTGTTGTTCACAGCCATACCCTTCAGCAACGAATTGCCATACAAGGTGGACAGCTGCGCGCACAGGTGCATCGTGCGACCAATGTCCTTGTCGAATGGCGGCAGGCATTCCTCAATCAATCCGTCCAGCACAGTAGTGAGGCCGTTCCGAGCTTCCTTCTGGACGGTCAGCGCTGCAATGGTCTGTGGTGCTGGAGCGTATGGGTTCCAACCTGCCGGGAACTGCCAAGTGCGCAGCAGGTTGGCCACAATGCCCGCGCCTGGCCCATCTATCCATTCGACCAGATCATCGTAGTAGCCGGGTTCAAGCGGCGGATTGACGGTCATCAGCACAGCGATACGACGGTCGTTCTGCATCAGCGGCAGCGCGTCGATGTTGTTGGTGGTGATGATGTAGTGGGCGATGTTCTTGACTTCTCGGGCTGCCCGGCCCTTGCCTTCGAACTGGGTTTCTGGCTCACTCACCTGGGTCTTGAAGTCTTCGTACCCATCGGCCCGGTCGGAGCGTGCCAGCTCGTTGATGAAGATGATGCGCTTGTGCTCGATGGCATCCATGAAATTGGACTGAAAGCGCTTGCCTGATACCCCGGACACCAGCGGTTTGCCGAACACCTTGCAAAGTAGTTTCTGCACAAGGTTCTTGCCCACGCCGCCGAACTGGCTGTAGAGCATGATGGCTACAGGGATCTTGGTATCGGGGAACTGGTAGAGCTGTGCCAGCCAGTTCAGGAAGTACATGACGCCGATCTGGTCGCCGTCGCTGATGCTCATCAGGTGGTTAATGAACGGTGCTACGTCCTCCTTGGCGGCGTCATAGTTCGGTATGGCCATGGTTTTGCGCAGGGTGTACCAGCGGTTGTACACCTCCGGCACGCCTTCGTGCTCTGGCGTAGATGTTGGCTCCATGACGACAGTGTCAACCACACGCCGACTGTTATCGTCCCACTTCCACCAGATATCCCCAGCGGACGCCCGGTCCACCTCCGTGCCTACCTCGTTGATAAAAGACACGTTGCCGTAGTGTTTATTACAGAACAGGACGAAGCTTTCTCTGCTCAGTTTGGTGCCTGTCTCGATGCGGTAAGCCAGTGGTGCCGAGGCCCCAGTGAACATGACGAAATCTTGGGAGATTTGTTTCAGCAGCTCCCGAGACTCATTGTCTATGGTCACAGCCTTCTTGCCATTCTCGGCGCCTACTTGCCTAGCACCAGTTTTGGGGCGCCCCTGTTGAATTGGTGTCGCAGACTGTGCGGACGCGGGTGGATTTGTGCCAAAGCCAACGGTGCTTAGCCCGGCGAAGTAAGCACTTGCAGTGCTGGCGCTGCTCGATATACTGGAAATCATAATGTAATCCCCTCCGCCCCGGCAGGCTCGTACCCTGTGCGGGGTTTTCTTTTTTCAGGCTGGCTGTACACGGCCATATACTGCATCGCGTTCCGCGATCCGGTCTGCCAGCCAGGCGTCCACCTCAGTTTTGACAAACATGCGTTTGCCTGAGGCGCCGTTAGCGCGAGGCGGCCCGACCATCAGAGGCCCCGGAAACCCCATGGCGATGTACTTGTACATGGTGGTATCAGACGACGCGCCGACTAGGCGTTTGCCCTCTTCCCAAGGAATGAGGACGGGTGGGGTTTGCAAAGTGTTTTTTGGGTTGCTCATCTCGGACACTCCCAGGGTGATATGCATGGGGGTTCGTGAGATGGCATGTTAAAGTGGGAGTACCGCGTTAGAGAGGCCGCCTTTGCTTGTGCCTCACTCGCGATGAAAGTCGAACATGGCGCCGGGGTCCTTTGTGCGCGGGGTTTCCTGAGCATAGATCGGCGCCGAAAGCGTGCAAGCAAACTGATATCACTTAGTCATTAGTGACAAAGAAAAGTCAGGAGCTCTCGCGCACCATCAATTCAAACCCAAGGTCTTGCTGCTCGGTGGACACGCGCTTGCCGTCGAGCAAGGCCAGCAACGCGTGTGCCGCGCCCCGACCAACGGCAGCCCGTGGCGTACGGATCGAGGTCAGGCGCGGCACCATGTGCGCTGATGCCGGCAAATCATTGAAACCGACCATCGCCACCTGGCGTGGCACCTCGATCCCCTGCCGTAACGCCTGCAGCACCGCGCCCTGGGCCAGGTCGTCGTTGCAGAAGAAAATGCCGTCCACATCCGGCGCCTGCGCCAGCAGTTGGCTGAACAACTCGCTGCCCAGTGCGATGGACGAGGGCTGCGGCGAGAGGATTTCAAGTTCGGTCGCGGCCAAGCCTGCCTCGGCCAAAGCCTGACGGAAGCCTTCGGCCCGTTGCATCACGCGCGGGTCGAGTTGCGCGGCGATAAACGCCAGGCGCCGCCGGCCACGCTCGAGTAAGTGCTGCGCCGCCGCGCGGCCGGCCTGCTGCTGGGAAAAGCCGACCGACAACGCACCCGCCTCGCCGCCCAGCTCCATCATGTGCACGCAGGGCACGCGGCTGGCCGTCAGCATTTGCCGCGAAGCCTCGCTGCGGTCGAAGCCGGTCAGCAGCATGCCGCACGGCTGGTACGCCAGGTAGTTGCGGATCAGGTTTTCTTCTTCGTCGATATCGTAGTGATAGTTGCCGATCAGTACTTCGAGCCCGCGGGGGCGCATGACATCGTGGATGGCCTCCAGGGTGTCGATGAACAGCTGGTTGGACAGCGACGGTATCAGCACCACCACCGACTGGCTACGTGCAGAAGCCAACGCCCTGGCGGCCGGGTTGGCGACATAGCCCAGGCTGGCTGCAGCGGCCAGCACCTTTTCCACCAATTCCGGGGCAACGGTGCTGACGCCGCGCAGCGCGCGGGAGGCGGTAATCGGGGAAACCCCGGAAAGCCTGGCGACTTCTGCCAGGGTGGGACGGCCGGTAGTGCGGGAGCCTGATCGGGACATGAATGTTGTAATTTTACTACTTGCATGGGAGGGGAACGGCCACTAAGGTAGCGCTGTCTCAGGACGCAGGCAATGTAATCTTTGGTGGTGGCCGCTACACGCCTTCTGCCAAGCGTCCATACTGCGTAACGACAAGATCAATAACACCGGGGAGTAGCCTTTCGTCCACGACGAGACAGCGCTACCTCGCCCCGCAGGAGGTACTGATGAATTCTCCCCTGTCCGCCATTGTGGTGATGGGCGTGGCCGGTTGCGGCAAAAGCTGCGTCGGTGCTGCCATTGCCGCCAGAAGCGGCGGCCGCCTGATCGAAGGCGACGCGTTTCACCCTGCCGAAAACATCAAGAAGATGAGTGCTGGCACCCCCCTCAACGACGACGACCGAGCCGGCTGGCTGGTGCGCCTCGGCCAGGAGCTGCAGGCCACGGTCAAGGATGGCGAGCGCCCGATCCTCACCTGTTCGGCCCTCAAGCGCCGTTATCGCGACACCCTGCGCGAGGCAATGCCGGGGCTGGTGTTCGTGTTCCTCGAGCTTACCCCTGCCGAAGCTGAAAAGCGCGTGCTCGCACGCCCTGGCCACTTCATGCCGGCAAGCCTGATCGACAGCCAGTTCGCCGCCCTCGAGTCCCCCCATGGCGAGCCGTTGACGCTGCCATTGGATGCCACGTTGCCCATCGAAGCGCTGGCCGAGTCGGTAGACGCCTGGCTAAAGCCCTGCGGTGAGCGGAACCTGGCGCGGACCGCCTGACCTGGCGGTTTATCCGGCTCACCAAAGACAGCGCTGTCTCGACGCCCTGAAACGGCGAAAGTTCAATTAAAAGCAACGCCAAAAACAACGATAAGACCGAGGCCTTAAAACCATGTTCGGACTGGCTACAGATACCTACCTGCTGCTCGACGCCCTGGTAACCATCATCGGGCTGATCCTGCTGATCACCCATTTCAAAGTCCACCCCTTCGTTGCCCTGACCATTGCTGCGGGCTTTCTCGGCCTGACGTCCGGCATGCCAGTGGCCAAGGTCATGAAATCGTTCCAGGACGGTTTTGGTGGCGTGCTCGGCTTCGTCGGCATCGTCCTCGCGCTGGGCACCATGCTTGGCAAGCTGATGGCCGACTCCGGCGGCGCCGACCAGATCGCGCAAACCCTGATCCGCGCCTTCGGCAAGAAGAACGTGCACTGGGCGATGATGTTCGCCGCGTTTCTGGTGGGCATCCCGCTGTTCTTCGAAATCGGCTTCGTGCTGTTGATTCCGCTGGTGTTCATCGTCGCCCGGCGCTCCGGGGTATCTCTGATCAAGATCGGTATCCCGCTGCTGGCAGGGCTTTCCGTGGTTCACGGCCTGGTGCCGCCGCACCCAGGCCCGCTGCTGGCGATCGGCATCTTCAAGGCCGACATCGGCAAGACCATCTTCTACGGCCTGCTGGTGGCGCTGCCTACGGCGATTATTGCCGGCCCACTGTTCGGTAACTTCATCTCCCGCTACATCCCCGGCAACCCGTCGCAGGAACTGATGGACCAGATTGCCAAGGAGTCCGATCAGAGCAACCTGCCGAGCTTCACCATCACCCTGGTCACAGTACTGCTGCCCGTGGCACTGATGCTGCTCAAGACCTTCGCTGACGTGGTGCTGCCAGCCGAACACATCGTGCGCCAGTGGATGGACCTGATCGGCCACCCGATCACCGCCCTGCTCGCTGCTTTGTTGCTGGCCTTCTACACCTTCGGCTCGGCGCGTGGCTTCACCCGCCAGCAGATCATGAAGATGCTCGACCAGAGCCTGGCACCCACCGCAGCCATCGTGTTGATCGTCGGCGCTGGCGGTGGCTTCAAGCAGATGCTGGTGGACACCGGTGTCGGTAACGTGATCGGGCAGATGGCGGTGCAGGCGGAAATTTCGCCGATCATGCTGGCCTGGCTGGTGGCGGCGGTGATCCGTATTGCCACGGGCTCGGCGACGGTGGCGACCATCACCGGTGCAGGCATCGTCGCACCGGTGATCGACCTGGTACCCGGGGTCAACCGGGAACTGCTGGTGCTGGCCACCGGCGCTGGTTCGCTGATCCTGTCCCACGTCAACGATGCCGGTTTCTGGCTGGTGAAGCAGTACTTCAACATGACGGTGGCCGAAACCTTCAAGACCTGGAGCATGATGGAGACCATCCTGTCGGTGGTCGGCATCATTTTCATCATGGCGCTGTCGACGGTGGTGTGACCGCTGATCGGAGTAATGGCACCTTGGTGCGGCGGGTAGGGCCGAACAGACATACGTGCCCTACCCTCGCAAAGGAGCCTGCCCATGATGATCCGCACCAGCTTGTTGCTCGCCACCCTGCTCGCCGCCCCGCTGGCCCTGGCGGTTGGCACCGGCCCGACCTACCCGGACGACCCGCACAACCCGGCACCAAAACCGGGTGTCGACAGCACCCTCAACCCGATCGAAAAACCCATGCCGCGGGACACCGACCCGCGCATACAGGGCAATGACCCGGAAAGCCCGCCCGCCAGGCAGAATGACAACCGCGACCTGCCGGGTATGGATGGCACGGGCTCGGAGGGCACGGGTGGCCAGGGCGGTGCCGGCTCGGATGGTGGTCAGCGTTAGACCTCATCGGCCCCTTCGCGGGTTCACCCGCCAAGGGGCCGGACTAAACCCGACCGGATACCGCTCACCACTGACGTTTGTCAGGCCGGGTCAACCCCAGTTTTTCGATCTTGTAGCGCAGCATATCCCGCGAAAGGCCGAGCATCCGCGCCGATTTGGTGACGTTCCAATCGGTGCGATCGAGCGTCTTGCACACCAGGTCACGCTCCATGTCCGGCAAGCTGGTGCCAGGCTCCGGTTCATGCCGCGGCATTTCATACAGTGTGGCGGTGGGCTGGGCCAGCGGCTCGTCGACCAAGGTCAGGCACAGGTTGAGCTGATGCGCCTGCACCACTTCATTGGGCGCCAGCAACACGGTCTGCTCCAGCATGTTGCGTAGCTCACGCACATTACCCGGCCAGCTGTAACTTAGCATCAGTGCTTCGGCCTCGGCGCTGAAGCGCAGGTTCGGCTTGCCGTAGCGGCGCCCGTGGTGGGCCAGGAAATGCCGGGCCAGGATCAGAATGTCCTGCCCACGTGCGAACAGCCGAGGCACCTTCAGGGCAATGATGCGCAAGCGGAAGAACAGGTCTCGGCGGAACTTGCCCTGCTGCACCATCTGCTCGAGGTTGCAGTTGGTGGCGCTGATCACCCGCAGATCGACCTTGCGCTCCTTGACGGCGCCGATGCGGCGGATGCTGCGGTCTTCCAGCAGCTTCAGCAGCTTTGCCTGCAGCACCAGGTCCATCTCGCCGATCTCATCGAGGAACAGCGTGCCGCCATCGGCGGCCTCGACCAGCCCCACACGGCGCTCCTTGGCATCGGTGAAGGCGCCCTTTTCATGCCCGAACAGCTCAGCTTCCAGCAAGTTGGCGGGGATCGATGCGCAGTTGAACTCGATGAACGGCCCCTTGCTGCGCGACCCATCGAAATGCAAGGCACGGGCGACCAGCTCCTTGCCCGTGCCGGTTTCGCCTTCGACCAGCACTGGCGGCAGGTCGTCACTGGCCATGCGGCGCTCGGCATCGAGCACCTGGCGCAGCGTGTGCTTGAGCGTGAGCATCACCGGTGACTCGCCGATCAGGGCCTGCAGCCCCGACTTCTGCGCCTCGCGCTCCTGGTAGAACGACAGCGTGCGCTCCATGCGGTCGGTCGCCAGGGCCTTTTCCAGCGTCAGCTTGAGCTCAGCGAGCACCACGGGTTTGGTCAGGTAATGGAACGCGCCCTCCTTCATCGCTTGCACGGCATCCTCGACGTTGCCGTAGCCGGTCATCATGATCACCTTGAGCTCCGGCGCCTGCGCCACCAGGGTGCGCAACAGGTCGTGGCCGTTCATGCCGGGCAGCGAGTTGTCGGTGAGCACCGCGTCGGGCTGGATGCGCTTGATCTGCTCCAACGCAAGCTCTGCGCTGTTGCACACGGTCACCTCGAAGCCCTTGAGGCTCAGGTAGGTGCGAATGTTGTTGGCAAGGATTTCATCATCCTCGACTACCAGGATGCTGTGCTCCATGTTCCCCTCCCGCTGCAATATTGAAAGTGAGGCTGACGCGGGTTCCTTCCTCTTCGCGGCTGCTCAGGCTGACCGAGCCGCCGAACCGTTCCATGATGCGCTTGGCCAGCGCCAGGCCTACACCGAGGCCGCCCTGCTTGGTGGTGAAAAACGGCTTGAAGACCATCCGCTCCTGCTGCTTGGTCATGCCTTTGCCGGTGTCGCTGAGCAGCAAGTCGACCCACTGGCCATCCCGCACACTGACCTGAGCACGCAACTGGCCGCCGCTTGGCATGGCTTCGATGGCATTGGAAAACAGGCTGTTGAGAATCTGCGACAACTGCAGCGGCTGGCTGGCCACCCATTGCGCCTGCGGCCCCTCGAAGGTGAAGCGCACGCCGTTGCGCTCGATCTGCTGGGCAAAGGCCTGGCGGGTATCGTCAATGGCTGCCACCAGGTCCACGGCTTCGGCGATGTCGCTGGTGGGGCGCAGCGACACCAGCAGTTCGCGCACCCAGCGCGACATGCGGTCGACCTGGCTGATGATGTCGACAATGTTCTGCTGCGCCTGGGGGTTGGCGATTTCCTGGGCAAGCTCTGCACTGGAGCGAATATTGGCCAACGGGTTGCGCATGCTGTGCGCCACCGCCGAAGACATCTCGCCCAGGGCCACATAGGTTTCGCTGGCCACCAGGCGGTCCTGCTGGTGGCGCAGCATGGACGCAGCACGGCGCACGATCCAGAACAGGCCAAAGTAGATAAGTGCCCCGCCCAGCAAGGTCGAGGCCCAGATCAGCACGTAACCGCGCTGGATACGCCGGATCAGGTCCTGGGGCTCTTTGTAGATCTCGACCATCGCCATCACCTGCTCGCCCTGGCTGTCGAACAGGGGGACGTAGTTCTCGATGAACAGGTACTGCGGGGCGCGCTGGAACTTCTGCTCTTCGCGGTCTTCTTCGGCCTTGTGGTAACTGGCCGATACCGCCTTGCGCGAGCGGAATGCATGCTCCAGCTCGCCATCGGCCGCGATGCGCTTGCCGACCAGTGCCGGGTTGGTCGACCAGACGACGGTACGGTCGCGGGCATAGACGTTGGCCAGCAGCGTGTCGGGCAAGTGCTCGACATGGTCGAGAAATTCGACGCGGGTCGACTCGGCCAGCGCGGGGCTGACCTGCAGGTGTTGATGGTCCAGCCGTGGGTCGAGCAATTCGCCCATGGTGGTGCCGGGCGGCAGCTGCGAATGGCGCACCTCGGCCTGGGCCATGGCCTGGATGAACTGGGCGGTGAGCATGGCGTCGCGCTCCACGCTGTCACGCACCACGAAACGCGTCGAGACGTAACCCAGGCCGCCTGCCACCGAGGCAATGATCAGCAGGCTGATCACCGAAAACCAGCGCAGCAGGTTGAACTCGCGAAGCGGGGCAGCGAAGCCGCTGCCAGGCTGTGCCGGGGTCTTGTCGGGGAATTCGGTTTCCAGCGTCTGCATCGCTTCGTTCCCGCGCAAGATTGCGTTCAAGGTCGCACCCGTGGGCTTACCGTGCGTAGTTGATAGCACTTCGCCAGCCAGCCCGCAGCCTCCATTTGTCGCCTAGGTAGCGCTGCAAAAAACCAGCCATGGGTACCTGAAAATACAATATCTATATATATCAGCTGCTTATAGAACACTTCGAACCTGGATTCGAGAAACAGCCCCCACATTTGGGTCTTTATACCCCAAACATGTAATAAACCTTTTTAATCAATTGATTACACAGACTTCCTGATAACAATTATGAAGATAGAGCCAGTCTGAAGTTGAGGGAAACGCGCGTGCCATGCCCCACGCTGCTACTCAACCTCACCGACCCACCGAAGCGTTCCATGATGCGCCTCACCAGCACCAGCCCAACCCCCAACCCGCCTTGTTTGGTGGTGAAAAAGGGTCGGAATGCCATGCGTTGCTGGCGTTCATTCATGCCTCTGCCGGTGTCGGACAAGCGCAAGGTAACGCTGCGACGGTCCTGCTTGACCACCGCCACCCGCAGCCGGCCACCTTGCTCCATCGACTCCAGGGCGTTGTCGATCAGGCTGTTGAAAATCTGCCGCAGCAGTACCGGCTGGCCCAGCACCTGCACTGCGGGTAACGGTTGCAGGTCGACGGTCACGCCGCTGCGAGCCAGTGCTGCGGCAAAGGTCTGCAGGCTCTCCTGCAAGGCCTGGTGCAGGTCCACCGCGACCGCTTCATCGTTCAATGGCCGCAGCGACTGGAGCAGTTGGCGAATCCAGTGCGACATGCGGTCGACCTGGATGATGATTTCATCGATATTGCGCTGTGCGGGCCCCTCATCGAACACCTGGGCCAACTCGGCACTGGAGCGGATGCTCGCCAACGGGTTGCGCAGGCTGTGCGCCACGGCCGAGGACACCTCGCCCAGCGCCACATAGGTTTCGTTGCTGATCAGACGTTTCTGTTGCACCGCCATCAGCCGTGCGGCGCGGCGCATGATGCCGTAAAGGCCGATATAGACGAGCCCGGCACCCACGGTCATCGCCAGCCAGATACGCACCAGACCATGCTCGATACGCACGATCAGGTCGTGGGGCTCCTTGTAGATCTCCACCATGGCCGTGACCCGCTCGCCATCGGCGTCGAACAGCGGGATGTAATTTTCAATGAACAACTGCTCGGGTGGGGTCACGAATTTCTGCTCGGCGCGGGCCTGCTCGAAGGGGTGGTAACTGGCCGAGACCCGCTGCTTGTACTCGAAAGCCCGGTCGAGGTCGTCATCGCCATCGATCAGCTTGCCCATCAGCGCCGGGTTGCTCGACCAGATCACCGTGCGGTCAGGTGCATAGATATTGGCCAGGAGCATGTCCGGCAGGTGGGCGATATGGTCGAGAAATTCTCCACGGGCCTTGCGCCGCGCTTCAGGGTCCACGCCTGGCAAGGTGGAACGGTCAGTGCGTGGGTCCAGCAGCTCGCCCATGGTGCGCACGTTGGGGATCGACACATGGCGCACTTCTGCGTCGGCGATGGAGGTGATGAACTGGGCGGTAAGCAGCGCGTCGCGCTCGACACTTTCGTTGATGATGAAACGGCTTGAGATCAACCCAAGCCCGGCCGCCACCGAAACGATGATGGCCAGGCTCACCCAGGCGTACCAGCGCAGCAGGTTGAACGGTTTGCGCGAGGTGCCGGCTTCAGCGCCGGCAGGTGCCTCTGGCACCTCGGTACGGGGAGCGATGTCCATGGTGGCTTCCACTGCTGAGCACCTGTCAAAGGGTATAGCCCAGAGTTGGGGAAACCATGGCACTGATTTCCATCATGCCGATGCAAGGTGCCCTGCAGTCACAGTGGCGAATCGGCCGCCAGCCCCTGCAACTTGCGGTACTCGCGCAGCACGTTGGGCACATAACGCCGGGTTTCGGCGAACGGCGGCACCGCCCCCCGGCGCATTACTGCATCGGGGCCGGCATTGTAGGCGGCCACCGCCAGGGTGATGTCGTTGTCGAACAGCGTCAGCATGCGTTTGAGGTAGCGCGCGCCGCCCAGCACGTTGTCTTCAGGGTCCAGGGCATCTTCGACACCCATCTCCTTCGCCGTATCGGGCATCAGCTGCATCAGCCCCACCGCCCCCGCTGCCGAGCGCGCCTTGGGGTTGTAACCGGACTCGGCTTTGATCAGCGCATGCAGCAGCGCCTGCGGCACGTTGTGCTTGCGTGCCGCGGTGGCCACCAGGGCCGCGTACGGCCGACCAGTGATCAGCTGCGCATTGGCCGGGCCGGCCTGGGCAAGGGGTTCGCTGATCACCCGCTCATAGTGGCGCCCGGGCCGGTGGACGTTGGTCAGTACGTAGCCACCCTTGGCATCGATGGAAATGTACACGTCGGCCTGGGCGCTTGCCCCTGCCAGCCAGATCAGTCCCAGGATAATCCCACGCATGTCGGTCGCCTCCCCGCCGGTGCCCCCGATGTGGGGGAAATGCCCCGGAAAACCCGGGCTTTACGGGGATGACGCAAGCACTGTGCCGCTTGCCATGGCGCATGGCGCAAGGCCCCGAGGCAGACGTGCACGGCTGTTGCATGGAGCAGCCAAACCCTGGGCAAGCATGCCCCCATGCAGGAGGGCTTCACCATGCAGCGCACACCCAACCGCCAAACTGGCTTCACCCTGCTCGAGCTTCTGGTGGTACTGGTGGTGCTCGGCTTGCTGGCCGGCATCGTCGCACCCAAATACTTCAGCCAGCTCGGCCGCTCGGAGGCCAAGGTGGCCCGGGCGCAGATCGAAGGCCTGGGCAAGGCCCTGGACCTGTACCGCCTGGAAGTCGGCCACTACCCCAACAGCGAACAGGGCCTGCAGGCGCTGGTGGCTGCACCCAGCGGCGAGGCCCGCTGGTCTGGCCCTTACCTGCAGAAAGCGGTGCCGCAAGACCCATGGGGCCGGGCATACATCTACCGCCAGCCTGGCGAAAACGGCGGCGAGTACGACTTACTGTCGATGGGCAAGGACGGCCAGCCCGGCGGTGACGGTGAGAACGCCGAAATCAACAGTTGGCAATGAGGAGCACGGCCATGCGCTACAGCCTCAAGGCCCTGGGCAGACAGGGCGTGGTGCAATTGCAGATTGATGCCGAGGACGCTGAGCAGGCGCGCCGCCAGGTCGAGGGCCAAGGTTTGCGGGTAGTCAGCGTGCGCGGCCACGGCGGCGCCCTGCGCGGTATCGCCTGGCGCCGCCAGGCCGCGTTCGACCTGGTGTTGTTCAGCCAGGAACTGACCACGCTGCTGCACGCGGGCTTGCCGTTGATCGATGCCCTGGAAAGCCTGGCGGAAAAAGCCCCGCCCGGGGCCGCGCGCAAGGTTCTGGCTGCGCTGGTTCGCCAGCTGTACGAGGGCCGCTCGCTGTCCCAGGCGCTGGCCCAGCAGCCGCGCGTGTTCCCGCCGTTATACGTGGCACTGGTGCAGTCCAGTGAACGCACGGGCGCCTTGGGTGACGCCCTGCACCGCTATATCGGTTATCGCCAGCGGCTGGACCTGGTTCGGCAGAAGCTGGTGGGCGCCTCGGTGTACCCGATGCTGCTGCTGTTGGTCGGCGGTGGCGTGGTGCTGTTTCTGCTCGGCTATGTGGTGCCGCGTTTCAGCCTGGTGTTCGAGGGCATGGGCAGTGAACTGCCGTGGCTGTCACGCATGCTGATGCAGATCGGCATGTTCCTGCATGCCCATCAATTGCCGCTGGCCCTGGCCACGGCCGGCACCCTCGGTGCGCTGGTGCTGCTGCGTCGCAACCCGCTACTGCGGCGTTGGGTATCACGCCAGATACGGCGCATGCCGGCCTTGCATCAACGTTTGATGATGTATGAGCTGGCGCGCTTCTACCGTTCGCTTGGCATTCTGCTGCAGGGCGGCATTCCCATCCTTACGGCCATGGGCATGGCCCGCGGGCTGCTCGGCAGCGCCGCAGCGCAAGGTCTGGCGCAGGCCAGCCAACGGGTGGGGGAAGGCCTGCCGCTGTCGGAAGCACTGGAGGCCGGGCAGTTGGTGACCCCAGTATCGCTGCGGCTGCTGCGGGCGGGGGAGCAATCGGGGAACCTGGGGGAAATGCTCGAACGCTGCGCGGATTTTCATGACCAGGAAATCGGGCGCTGGGTGGAGTGGTTCGTGAAGCTGTTCGAACCGCTGCTGATGACCTTTATCGGCTTGCTGATCGGGGTGATCGTGATCTTGATGTACATGCCGATCTTCGAGCTGGCATCGAGTATTCATTGAAGGTCTGCGCGCCGGGGAATGTTTTTCGTTCTCAAGATCGAGCGCCGCGGCGCTTCGCGATGCGCTTGCCTTGGGATCTACAGCGCCCTTGAGATCGAGCGCCGCCCGCGCGGCGCATCGCGAAGCGCTTGCCTTGGGATCTTCAGCGCCTTTGAGATCGAGCGCCGCCCGCGCGGCGCTTCGCGAAGCGCTTGCCTTGGGATCTTCAGCGCCTTTGAGATCGAGCGCCGCCCGCGCGGCGCTTCGCG
>NZ_JBIBEB010000018.1:0-140519 GCF_042902325.1 Pseudomonas sp. NPDC012596
CCTATCAGGCCATGGCACGTTGCAACAAATGTGGGAGCGGGCTTGCCCCGCGAAGCGCCGCGCGGGCGGCGCTCGATCTCAAGGGCGCTGAAGATTCCGAGGCAAGCTCTTCGCGAAGCGCCGCGCGGGCGGCGCTCGGTCTCATGGGCGCTGAAGATCCCAAGGCAAGCGCTTCGCGAAGCGCCGCGCGGGCGGCGCTCGGTCTCATGGGCGCTGAAGATCCCAAGGCAAGCTCTTCGCGAAGCGCCGCGCGGGCGGCGCTCGATACCCTCAAAACGCCAACTTATACCCGATCAACAGCAGCATCGCCGCCAGGCAAGGCCGCAGCACGCGGTCAGAAATGCGCCCGGTGAGGTGGCTGCCCAGGTAGATGCCTGGCAGCGAGCCGAGCAGCAGGTAGCCCAGCAGCGACCAGTCCATGTTGCCCATGCCGGCGTGGCCAAGCCCTGCAACCAGCGTAAGTGGCACGGCGTGAGCGATCTCGGTGCCCACCAGGCGGCGGGTGACCAGGAAGGGGTACAGCAGGAACAACGCCACGGTGCCCAGTGCGCCAGCACCGATCGAGGTGAGCGTGACCATCACACCCAGCACCACGCCCGTCAGCACGGTGAGGATGTTCAGGCTGCGGTCGCTGAGCGAGTAATGGTCACCGGCATGGCGATTGGCGAATGCCTGCAGGCGGGTCTTGAACAGGATCGCCAGCGCGGTGAGGATCAACACCACGGCCAGGCCCTGCTTGATGACGGCGTTGAGCGCCGAGGTGTCGGTGTGCAGGGTGCTAAGGAACCACAGGGTCAGGGCGGCAGCCGGCACGCTGCCCAGGCTGAGCCAGCCGGTGATCTTCCAGTCGATGTTCTTGTTGCGGCCATGCACCCAGACGCCACTGGCCTTGGTGATGGCGGCGTAGAGCAGGTCGGTGCCCACGGCAGTGGCCGGGCTGATGCCGAACCACAGCAAAATCGGAGTCATCAGCGAACCGCCACCGACGCCGGTCATGCCGACGATGAAACCCACAACCAGTCCGGCAATGGTGAAACCGAAAGAACCTACATCCATACGCTACTCGACTGCCCAGCTTTAGCCCGTGATCGGATGGGTGCCAGCATATAGGTAGTTTTTATAGCCAAATAGACTTGTTCGTTATTAGGTTATAACCGGGCGCGCCTGGCCGCACACTCGGCAAGGCGGTTGTAGGGGCTGCATGGCAGCCCCCCGTCGACGCCGTCAGATACGGAAGCTGCCCACCAGTTGCTTGAGCCGCCCGGCCTGCTGGGCCAACGCATCGCAATGCTGCAGCGTCTGGTTGAGGTTCTCCACCCCTTGCTGGTTGAGCGCGTTGATCTGGGTGATGTCCAGGTTGAGGCTCTCGACCACGGCAGTCTGCTCTTCAGTTGCGGTTGCCACCGACTGGTTCATGCCATCGATCTCGCCGATGCGCTGGGTCACGCTGGCCAAACGCACACCGGCCTGGTTGGCAACCTGCACGGTCTGTTCGCTGGAGACCTGGCTGGTGTTCATGGTGTGCACCGCTTCGCGAGAGCCCACCTGCAGGCTGGTGATCATGCGGTGGATTTCTTCGGCTGATTCCTGGGTGCGGTGCGCCAGGTTGCGAACCTCGTCGGCGACCACCGCAAAGCCACGCCCGGCCTCGCCGGCGCGGGCGGCTTCGATGGCGGCGTTGAGCGCCAGCAGGTTGGTCTGCTGGGAGATGCCCTTGATCACGTCGAGGATCTTGCCGATTTCGTCGGTGCTGGCATTGAGCGTTTCGATCTGCTCACACGATTCGCTGATGCGCTGCGACAAAGCGGTCATGGCATTGATCGCTTCTTCGACCACCTGCCGCCCGCCATTGGCCTGCTCGCTGGCGCCGCTGGCATGTTGCGAGGCGTCGGCGGCGTTGCGGGCGATTTCCTGGGTGGCGGCACCCAGTTCGTTGATGGCCGCGGCGACGCTGTTGGTGCGCATGCTCTGCTCTTCGGAGCCGATGATCGAGGCATTGGATGCATTGACCACTTTCTCGGAAAGGTCGTGCACCAGCCGCGTGGCCGAGGACACTTCGGTGATCGAGGTGTGGATGCGCTCGACGAAGTGGTTGAACGAGGTGGCCAATTCGCCGAACTCGTCCTTGTGCTGCACGTCCAGGCGGCGGGTCAGGTCGCCTTCACCCTCGGCGATGTCGCGCATGGCGCGGCCCATGGTGGTCAGCGGGCGCATCAGCACCGGGATCAGCAGGCCCAGCAGGCCGGCGATGGCGGCCACGGCGATGAGCATCGCGATAATCGCCGAGGTGCGGAACTGGGCGAGTGCGGCGTAGGCCTTGGCCTTGTCGATCGACAGGCCGATGTACCACTGGGCCGAGGGCAGGCCGGCCACCGGGGCAAAGGAAATCAACCGCTGCTGGCCATCGAGGGTGACGTCCTGCATGTCGGCTGCAACGCGCAGGCCGGCGCCTGGGTAGATGTCCTTGAGGTTCTTCATCACCTGGTCTTTGTCCGGGCTGACGATCACCTGGCCACTGCTGTCGGCGAGGAAGGCGTGGCCGATGCCGCCGAAATCGACCGAGTTGATGATCTGCACCAGGGTGTCGAGGGTCACGTCGCCGCCGACCACGCCGACCAGCTCGCCGTTTTGCTTGCTTTTCACCGGCGTGGCGATGGTTACCATCAGGCCGCCGACAGCGCCTTGGTAGGGGGCGGTGAGCACGGTTTGCCCAGCGTTCGCTGCGCTGGCGTACCACGGCCGTTGGCGCGGGTCATAGCCGGCCGGCATTTGCGTGTCGGGGCGCTGGGTGAATACGCCGTTGGCCTGGCCCAGGTAGGTGAACAGGAAGTTTCGCGTGTAGGAGGGCTGCTCGATCAGCCCCGCCAGGGTGTCGCCAGCCCCTTGTTCGGCGATGTCCTGCGCCAGGTTTTCCAGCACCAGGATGCGCCCGCTCATCCAGTTCTGCACGCTGCTGGCAGTCAGTGCGCCGGCCTGTTGCACCGATGCTTGGATATTCTGGCGGATGGTGTTGCGTTGCAGGTAATCGTTGTAGAGCGTGAACAGGGCAAATGCCAGCACCACGACGCCGCAGGCACTGAGCAGGATCTTGTGGCGAAATTTCAGGTTCATGTTTCGAGACCTTGAGCCATTGAGGGGAGGGCGCCGCGCGCTCGTGGCGCGATGGCGGGCCTGTCCACTCTGATATCGGCTATTCGCCTAAAAAATTGAAACACTTACGTCATCTAGCTGAGGCGATTTCGACGGACGGTGCGCTAGCGTTTGGCTAGCTGTTCGATCAGCAAACGCGCGGCCTGGCGTAGCGGTTGCCGCTTGCGCCAACAGGCATGAATCGGCAGCTGCAATTCGTTGCGGGTATTGCGAAATTTCAGGCGCACCAGGCGCCCGGCGTCGATCAGCGGCGCCACCCGCGCCACGGGTAAGTCGCCCCAGCCCAGGCCGGCTTCGACCATTTGCAGCGCCAGGTCGAAACTGTCGGTGGACCAGTGCGCGGCGCCGATCAGCGCGCGCGGGTCGGCCAATGGCAGGTCGCGGCTGCGCACCAGGATCTGGCGCACATTGATCAGGTCTTCGAGGTACTGGATGCGCCCGTCGCGCAGTGCCGGGTGCGCCGGTGACAGCGTCGCCACCAGCGACTCCACGCCGATGTGCTGAAACCCCCGGTGCGCATCCACCTGCAGGCCGGCAAACGCCAGGCACAGGTCGGCGCGGCCGCTGTCGAGCAGTTGCAGCGCTTCTTCCTGGGGGGCGCTGAGCACTTGGATGTCCAGTAACGGGAAGCGCTCGCCGAGCGTGGCGATGGCCGCCAGCAGCGGGCGGTGGTCGATGTCCGGGACCACAGCCAGGGTCAGGCTGCTTTCCAGGCCCTGGGACAGCTCCAGCGCATGCACCTGCAGCAGCCCGAGCTGTTCGGCGATCAACCTGGCGTGCGGCTCCAGGGCCAGTGCCTGGGCAGTGGCGCGCACCTCGCGCGGGCCGCGCTCGAACAAGGCGTAGCCCAACTCCGCCTCAAGGTTGCCGATGGCCATGCTGACCGCTGAAGGCACCCGGCCAAGGGTGCGGGCGGCAGCCGAGAATGAGCCGCGGTCGAGCACGGCAAGAAACAGCTGAATGTTGTCGCTGGAAAAGTTCATGGCAGCCTCCTGTCAGTCAATCTGAAAGCTACCGACTTTTTCTGTCAAGCGGATTGAAGCATCCTTGCGCCCCTTCGCTTTTTGTCACATGAGGTAAACCCGTGCAGGGACTGAAACGCAAACTGGTCTACGTGACCTTCTATGAATTGATCGGCCTGTGCATGTCGACCCTGGGGCTGGCCTACCTGTCGGATACCGAGGCCTCGCACACCGGGCCGCTGGCGGTGATGATCACCACCATCGCCATGCTCTGGAACCTGATCTACAACAGCCTGTTCGAGTACTGGGAGAGCCGCCAGGCCAAGCGCGGGCGCAGCGTGGCGCGGCGGGTGGCGCATGCCATCGGCTTCCAGCTGACCTTGGTGGTATACCTGATCCCGCTGATCGCCTGGTGGCTTGGCATGAGCCTGGTGGAGGCGTTCCTGGTGGATCTGGCGTTCATCATCCTGGTGCCGTGCTACACGTTCGCCTACAACTGGGCGTTCGACCGGATCTTCGGCTTGCCGACATCGGCCATGGCCACGGCCTGAGCGGCCGGTAAAACCACCCGCTAAGGCGGCAGGCGAATCAATAATGGCGCCTGCCGCGCCGGCTGCGGTTGCTGTTCTTGCCCCTGTGCCCGCGGTGCACTGGCCAACAGCAAGCTGTCCTCGACTTGCCCCGACAGGTAGTACACCCCCGCCATTGCGCCGCTCTGGCGGTTCTCCATCAGCTCCTGCCATTCCTGGTTGAGCGCCACGTTGAGGATCACCCGCAGCTGCTCGACCATCTCCGGGTGCTCGCGGTCATGGGTCATCATGCCGTAGCCTGCCGCCGCGATCGAAATCATCGCCCCGGCCACCTTGCCCACCGCACTCGCCACGGCACTGGCGATGCCGCGCGGGGCCAGGGTTGCGCCGAGTTTTTCGCTGGCGCGGTTGGCTACCGACGACAGGCCCACATCGGTTTTCCCAGGCCCTTTGCTGGCTTGTTGATGCAAGTGCTCGCGCAGGGCGAGCCAGGCGGGTTGCTGGTCGAGCGGTTTGGCCTTGAGCAATTGATAAAGGCTGGCATTGCGCGCCGGCGGCGGGCCCAGGTTGATGGCGGGGATGCGGTTGAGGCGCTGGCTGAGCTGGTCGGGCGGGGCGTTGTAGCGCTGGATGATGCCCTGCAGTTGCTGGCCGAACAGTTGCAGGTACAACTCGCTGGCACGGTCGCGGATACCTTCGGGGTTGATCTGCTCGGCCACGGGCTCGATCACCCTTTTGTGGTACTGCTCCTGCAGGTACAGGGCAAGGCGTTTTTCCGCAGGCTCACGGCCTTGGCCGCTGTCGAGCTTGTACCAGGCTACCTTGAGCGTCAGCCATTGCTGGGTCCAGTACCCTGTGAACCACGGGATGAAGTCGCTTTCGGTACGTTGTTGCACCTGCTCCTTCCACACCCGCATCGAGCGCCGCGCATAGTCGTTGGCAGAGCCGGCAGCGCCCACCGAGGCATCGATCAGCTCTTGGTCGATGCGTTGCCAGGCGGCGGGGGTGAGTACGGCAGGCGGCGGCGGGGCAGGCGGGCGCTTGCCGGCACAGGCAGCGAGGGCCAGCAGAAGGCAAAGCAGCAAGAGGATGCGCGTGCTCACGCGACCGCCTTCCTGGGTAAGAGGCTTGGGGGGTTACCCGAGTATAAGAGGGGCTCGGGCGGGCTGCAGTGCAGCCCATCGTGTCACTGCTCCAGGTCGAGTTTTTCTTCCAGGCGGTTCAGGTGCTCGTGCATCAGCGCCAGTGCTGCCGTGCTGTCACCGGCCTCGACGGCATCGATGATCGCTGTGTGTTCTTCCCAGGCGCAATGGTCGCAACAAGGCGATTCATAGCGGGCAATGATCAGCGAGGTCATTGGCACCAGGCCATTGAGAAACCGCGCCAGCGGCGCGTTGGCCGCCACTTGCGCGAGCTTGAGGTGAAACTCGCCACCCAGGCGGATCGCCGCGCAGCGTTCGCCCCGTTCGTGATGGTGGCGTTCCCGTTCGACCAGTGCGCGCAATTGGCGGATGTGCGCCGGCCGTGCGCGTTGCGCGGCCAGGCTGATCAGGGTGGTTTCGGCCAACCGCCGGGCGCTGAGCACCTGGCGCGCCTGTTGTGGGTCGGGGGCGGCCAGGTGTGCGGTGTGGCTGGGGCGCTGCACCACCACTTGCTGGTCCGACAGGCGCCCGAGCACCCGGCGGATTACCGTGCGGCTGACGCCAAAGGCGTTGCCCAGTGCTTGTTCGGGCAGCAGGCTGCCGGGGGGCAGGCGCTGTTCAAGGATGGCGTCGAACAGGCGCGGGTAGATCTGCTCGGCCGACAGGCGGGTTTCGCCGACGGCGAGCAGGGCAGGCAGGTGGGGGGCGGCGTGGGCGCAGGCGGTCATGGTCGCTCTCCTGGGGTCATGGACGCGGATGGTCATCCGGGATGTTCAGTTCGATGCCCATGCGCAGGCCTTCGGCGAGGATGTGCTGGCGCATCTGGGCGCTGGCCTGGGCACTGTTGCGGTCGCGGATGGCGCGAACCACTGCTTCGTTTTCCTTGAGCCGCGCGGCCAGGTGCTCGGGGGAGTTGCGCAGCATGCTGGCGCTTTGCTTGAGGGCGTTGCCCGTCTGCTGCACGACGCTCTGGAAGATCGGGTTGGTGGTCAGGGCGAACAGCGCCTCATGGAAGGCAATGTACGCCTTGGCCCCGGCATCGCTGTCGTCGGCATCCAGGGCTTCGCGCATGTCCATCAGGGTCAGGCGCAGTTGGCCGATGTCCTGGCTGTTGGCCGATTGCGCCACCAGGCCGACGATGAAGGGTTCGAGGGTGTAGCGCAGCTCGAGCACGTCGGCCAGGCTGGCCGCAGCGGCGGTGTCGACGCCGGGTTCCAGCTGCGCGGCTTCGGCCTCCAGCACCAGCACCCCTTTGCCCGGCAGCGAACGCACCAGGCCCAGGGTTTCCAGCACGGTCACCGCCTCGCGCAGGCTCGGCCGGCTGATACCCAGCTGCTCGGCCAGTTCGCGCTGGCCGGGCAGCATGTCGCCGGAGCGCCATTGCCCGCGGGCCAGGGCCTGGCGCAGTTTTTCCACCACTGAAGTGACAACGGTTGATGAGCTGATCACGGCTCGCTCCTGGAAAGGGCCGGCGGCAGCGCCGGCCTCGTGGGCTCAGAATTCCTGTTGCTGGGCGGTGGCTGGCTTGCGCGGTGCGTGGGCGAAGCCGGGTTTGCCGTCGAGCACGTTCTGCGCACGCTCCAGGTCGATGTCTTTTTCCCAGCGGGCAATGGCCACGGTCGCCACGCAGTTGCCGATCAGGTTGGTCAATGCGCGGCCAATGCCCATGAACCAGTCCACCGCCAGCACCAGCACCAGGCCCACCACCGGGATCGCCGGTACGGCGGTGAGGGTGGCGGCAAGGATCACCAGCGCCGAACCCGGGATGCCGTGCGCGCCCTTGGACGTCACCAGCGACACCAGCAGGATGGTCAGCAGGTCGGTCATCTCCAAGGGGGTGCCGGTGGCGTTGGCGATGAACACGATGGCCAGGGTCAGGTAGATGGAGAAGCCGTCCAGGTTGAATGAGTAGCCGGTCGGGATCACCAGGCCCACGGTGGAGCTGCCGATCCCCAGGTGCTCGAGCTTGCGCATGATCTGCGGCAGCACGGCGTCGGAGGAGGCGGTGCCGAGCACGATGGTCAGCTCTTCACGCAGGTACTTGATGAACGGCAGCAATTTGAGGCCCGACACCCGCATCACGGTGCCCAGGATGATCAGCACGAAGCCGGCGCAGGTCAGGTAGAACAGGGCCACCAGGCCACCCAGGTGTTGCAGCGACTCCAGGCCATATTTGCTGGTGGTGAAGGCAATGGCGCCGAACACGCCGATCGGCGCCAGGCGCACGATCATGCCCATGATGCGGAAAATCACATGGCTGAGCTCGTTGATCAGCCGCGAAATGCCGGCGGCCGAGTCGCCCACCAGGTTCAGCGCGCTGCCGAACAGCACCGAGAACAGCAGTACCTGCAGGATGTTGTTGTCAGCGAAGGCGCCGACCACCGAGGTCGGGATCAAGTCCATGAAAAACGCGGTAGCGCCATGGATATGCTGGCCGCGCTCGGCCAGGCCGTTGGCGTCGGCGGTGGACAGCTGGTCCAGGTGAATATTGGCGCCACTGCCGATGCCGCTGCTGAAGGCGAATATCAGGCCGATCACCAGGGCGATGGTGGTCAGCACTTCAAAGTAGATCACCGATTTGAGGCCGATGCGGCCGACTTTCTTGAGGTCGCCGGCACCGGAAATGCCGCTGACCACCACGCAGAAGACAATCAGGCCAATCAGCATCTTGATCAGCTTGATGAAGCCATCGCCGAGGGGTTTGAGTTGCAGGGAAAGGTCGGGGAAGCTGAGGCCGCAGGCGATGCCGAGGGCAAGGCCGAGCACGACTTGCAGGAAGATCGAACGCGAGCACCATTTGAGCATGGGAGTGATCTCTGATCGGTGTCCTTGCTTCGGTGCCGCACGGGGCGAAAGAGCGCAGGACTTAATTATTTTTGTGGTCTTACCGGTTTGTTCAGCGCGGGACCATAAAAGCGCGAAAAATCCTCCTTTGCAAGGGTTTTTGGCCTTACCGGTCTGACCAGTTGTGGGGCAATTTGGCTTGGCGGGCTCTAATTCGGTGCGTGCTGTGGATTATGAATTCGCGCAACCAGGCGCCTTTTGCCGATGCCTGGGTTGTCTTAGCAAGCAGCCTGCCAACTGCTGCAGCTCAGGGCTGCGGCGCCATGCTTTTGACCGAGGCCAGCTCGGGGTGGGCGACCAGTTTGTCGATGTGCAGCGCGTCGTCGTTCATCCAGGTTTCGCTCAGCACCCGGTAATGTTCCATGTCACGGCAGCGCATGCGCAGGCTGTAATCGAAGTGGCCGCTGATCAGCTGGCACTCATAGACTTGCGGGCAGTGCTGCATGGTCGCTTCGAAGGCTTTTTGCGCGGCCCGCCCGCTCTGGTTGGACAAGGCCACCAGCACCAGCAGGGACAGCCCCGGGGCGATCTTCTGCAGATCGAGGATGGCGCCATAACCGCGGATCACCCCGCGCCGCTCCAGCTTGCGCACACGCTCAAGGCACGGGCGCGGCGTGAGGTGAACCAGGCTCGAGAGTTTTTCGAAGGTGATGCGACCGTCGACGCGCAGCACGTCGATGATGGCGTGGTCGATACGGTCCAGCGGGGGCTGGGTGGCGTCCTTGGTGTCCATGCGCGCGGCTTCTTTGCAAAAAGGGGCAAGGACAGGGTAGGCGCTTATCGGGTGACCTTCCTCAATTACGAGGTGGCCCAATCGCCGGCAAGCCGGCTCCCACAATGATTCCGCTGAATCAAGGCTCTGCAGGGCCCCTGGGGGGCAGCCCAGCCCTGTGGGAGCCGGCTTGCCGGCGATTGGGCTGCGAGGCAGCCCCGTCTATTCAAGCGCAGGCGCTGTCGGCCTGCTGCGCTGGGCGCATTTCCACCACGCGTGGCTGCAGCAGCGCATACAAGTCTTTCGGGTTCTCCAGCGTCGGCACCAGCTCGATCTCCCGGCCGATACCCAGAGCCCGCGCTGTATCCAGCACATAGCGCAGCGCTGAGTAGTCCTCCAGGGCAAAGCCTACCGAATCGAACAGGGTGACCTGTTCAACGCTTTCACGGCCCTTGGCAACGCCCGCCACCACCTGCCAGAACTCGGTGACAGGCGAGTCGCCAGGCATCTGCTGGATCTCGCCTTCAATGCGGCTTTGCGGTTCGTACTCGACGATCACCCGGGCCCGCTCGACGATGTCGCGGTGCAGCTCGGTCTTGCCGGGGCAGTCGCCGCCGACCGCGTTCAGGTGCATGCCCGGCTCGATCATGTCTGGGGTAAGGATGGTCGCGTAGGCCTTGTCCGCCGTCACCGTGGTGACGATGTCGGCTCCACGCACCGCGTCGGCGATCGAGGGGGCGACGATCAGCTTGAGCCCAGGCCGGCCCGACAGGTTGGCCACCAGTTTTGCCGTGGCCGCGGGGTCAATGTCGTACAGGCGGATTTCATCGATGCCCAGCAGCATCTTGAAGGCGATGGCCTGGAACTCGCTTTGCGAGCCATTGCCGATCAGCGCCATGCTACGGCTGTCGTCGCGCGCCAGGTAGCGGGCGGCCAAGGCCGAGGTGGCGGCGGTGCGGATTGCGGTGGCCAGGGTCATTTCGCTGAGCAGCAGCGGCAGGCCGGAATCGACGTCGCTCAACGCGCCGAAGGCCATGACCGTGGGCAGGCCATGGCGGGTGTTCTTCGGGTGGCCGTTGACGTATTTGAAGGCGTACAGGCTGGCGTCGGCCACCGGCATCAGTTCTATCACGCCGTCTTTTGAGTGGTTGGCCAGGCGCGGGCATTTTTCGAAGGCGTGCCAGCGCAGGTAGTCCTGGCGAATGTACTCGGCCATCTCCACCATGCAGGTGGCCAGGCCCTTGCGATTGGCCAGGCGGGCGAGGTCTTGCACATCGATGAAGCGGGTCATCACATTCTCCCTGCAGCGACGCACCGGAATGTCGGGCAGGCATTCAGGGTGGGCTGTAGGTATATTTTCTGACAGATGCAGCTCGAGCAGGGGTGCTGGAGGGGGCTGAATACAGCGGTTGCAGCTGAATTGGAGTGCCTCACAGCCGAATCGGCTGTGAGCATCACGGGGCAGCGTTGAGCGTGCCCTGTTCGCGCAGGCGCTTGTACAGGGTGGTGCGGCTGATGCCCAGCAGGCGCGCCAGTGAAGACAGGTTGCCGCCGCAGCGCTGCAGCAGGTCGGCCAGGTCGCCCGACGCTGCTTCGTGTGCGGATACGGTCGCACATGCGGGCAGTTCGCTGGCCTGGGCGAGGAAGCTGTCGGGAAGGTGCTCGGTGCCGATCGGCTGCGCCCCGGCCAAGGCCAGCGCTACCTGCAACACACTGTGCAATTGCCGCAGGTTGCCGGGCCACGGGTGGCGCAGCAGCAGGGCGAGCGTGGCCGCAGGCAATTGGCGTGGCTGGCCTGGCTCCAGATACCGTGCGTGAACCTGCTCGATCAGCTCGCGGCGGTCGCTGCGCTCGCGCAAAGCCGGCAGGGTCAGGGTCAGCCCGGCCACGCGGTAGTAGAGGTCCTGGCGGAAGCGCCCGGCGCGCACTTCTTCGGCCAGGTCCCGGTTGCTTGCCGAGACCACGCGGATGTCCACCGTCACCGGTTCGCCGCTGCCCAGTGGCTGGATGCTGCGCGACTGCAGTACACGCAGCAGCCTGGCCTGGGTCGGCAGCGGCATATCGCCGATTTCGTCGAGGAACAAAATGCCGTGGTTGGCCTTGCGAATCAGCCCGGGGTTGCCCTTGTGGTGGGCACCGGTGAAGGCCCCCTTGTCATAGCCGAACAGTTCCGATTCGACCAGCTCCGCGGGAATGGCCGCACAGTTGACCGCGATCAGCGGCTGGTGGGCACGGCTGCTGGCGCGGTGCAGGGTGTCGACGAAGACTTCCTTGCCGGCGCCGGTTTCACCCTGGACCAAGACCGGGATGTCCTTTTCCAGCAGCAGGCTGGCCTGGGTCAGGGCTTTGTCCAGGCGCGGGTCGCCCGCACGAGGGGCCGGGCGCGTAGGGCTTTGCCGGGGCGCCTGCCATTGGCAGTGGAAGCGGTTGCGCCCGGCAGCCTGCAGGGCGAATGGCTGTTGCTGGGCATGGGCGAGCAATTGGCGCATGGGCATCTGGAACAGCTGCTCCAGGTTCCGGCGCAGCGGGTTGCCGCCGAGCAGGCTGTCGGCGCGGTGATTGGCGGCGAGCACCTGGCCGCGCTCATCGAAGATCAGCAACCCGGCCCAGGGGCTGTCGAGGTTGTCCGAGGCACTGTTGAACAGCAGTTGCGCGTGCTGGTCACCGTGCTGCGCAAGGATCAGCCGGTTCTCCAGGCTCTGGCTCATCATGCGCACCAGGCCGAGGGTCTGGCTGGCCGGCAGGTAGCCGTCACTGGCCACGTCGAGCACGCCGACACGTTGGCGCTGGGCGTCGAACAGCGGCGCTGCGGCGCTGGCCATGTAGCGGTTCTGGCGCAGGAAGTGTTCGTCCTGCCCTACATGAATGGGCTGCGCGCAGGCCAGCGCGGTGCCCAGCGCGTTGGTGCCCACGCCCCGTTCGTGCCAGTGGGCGCCAGTACTGAAGCCGTGCTGGTGTTGAGGGTCGATGAAGCGTCGCGAACCCCAGGTGTCGAGCAGGCAGCCGCTGGCGTCGGCGAGCATCACCAGGTAGCTGGCATTGCCCAGCAGGTGCGCATACTGCGGCAGCACGGTATCGCGGGTCAGTTGCAGCAGTGCCTGGCGCCGTTCCAGCAGGGCGCTGAGTTCGCCGTGGGTCAGGCAATCGAAGTCTGGCGCGCTCTGCGGCTGCAGGCCGAACTCGCGGCAGCGGGCCCAGGAAGCCTGGATCAGTTGGGCATGGGTCGAAGCGGATGTGGCCATGGGCCTGTCCTGTGTGATTGTTGTTTTCAGCCGACCGCTGTTCAGTGTCGTTCAGGGTTGTTCAATGTCAAACCCGCCGCTGTTCAGGTGTTCAGCCAAACTGTTCAGTTATGAACGGCACCTGGCCGGCTTGCGCAGGGGAAGCCGCGCGCCAGAGCCCTGTGGGGCAACTGGCACGGATTTGGCTGTGCCTGGCAGACAACAATCACAAGAAGGCCACGCCATGTCCCTGGTGTTGGAGCAGGTCAGCCGCAGCGTCGACGGGCAACCGTGGGTCATCGACGCGTCCCTGCGCTTCGAGCCCGGTTCGTTCAACGTGCTGTTGGGCCGGACCCTGGCCGGCAAGACCAGCCTGATGCGCCTGATGGCCGGGCTCGACCGACCCGAGCATGGCCGTGTGTTGATGGCGGGCGAGGACGTCACCGGGGTGCCGGTGCGTCGGCGCAACGTGTCGATGGTCTATCAGCAGTTCATCAACTACCCGAACCTGAGCGTCTACGAGAACATCGCCTCACCCTTGCGCCAGGCACGCCTGGCCGAGCCCGAGATCCGCCGGCGGGTGCAGGAAACCGCCGAGATGCTGCGCATTGACCCTTACCTGCAGCGCTTGCCGCTGGAGCTGTCCGGTGGCCAGCAGCAGCGCACGGCAATGGCCCGGGCGCTGGTCAAGGACGCCGGGCTGATCCTGTTCGACGAACCGCTGGTCAACCTCGACTACAAGCTGCGCGAAGAGCTGCGCCAGGAGCTGCGCGAGCTGTTCGCTGCGCGCAACTGCATTGCCGTGTATGCCACCACCGAGCCCAACGAAGCGCTGGCGTTGGGCGGCACCACCACCCTTTTGCACGAGGGCCGCATCGTCCAGAGCGGCCCTACCTCCGCGGTTTACCAGCGGCCCTGCAGCGTGCTGGCCGCCGAACTGTTTTCCGAGCCGCCGATCAATCTGGTGCCCGGGCGCGTCAGTGGCAACGAGGTAAGCCTGGCCCTGGCGGTGCACTTTGCCCGCAGCGCCGACCTGAAGCGCCTGGTGGATGGCGATTATCAATTTGGTGTACGCCCCAGTCACATCAGCCTGGTGCCGGCCCACGACGATGACCTGGAGCTGGCGGTGCTGGTTGAGCTGGCCGAGATCAGTGGTTCCGAGACCTTTCTGCACGTGCGTAACGAGCACTGGCGGATGGTCCTGCACCTGCCCGGGGTACACGAATATCAGGTGGATACGCCGATTCGTGTGTTCATCCCCACCCACAAGCTGTTCGTCTTCGACAGTACCGGGGCACTGGTGCAGGCGCCGGGCCTACGCCAGGCGAGGAGTGCCTGATGGCCGAAATCCGTTTGCACCAGTTGGCGCACAGCTACAGCCGCCAGCCCGTCGATGCGAATGACTATGCCCTGCATGAGTTGGAGCACGTGTGGGAGCAGGGCGGCGCCTATGCCTTGCTCGGGCCGTCGGGGTGCGGCAAGTCAACGCTGCTGAACATCATCTCGGGCCTGCTGACACCGTCCCATGGCCAAGTGCTGTTCGACGGCAAGCCGGTGAACCACCTTTCGCCGCAGCAGCGCAACATCGCCCAGGTGTTCCAGTTCCCGGTGGTGTACGACACCATGACGGTGTTCGACAACCTGGCGTTCCCCTTGCGCAACCAAGGCCTGGACGAGGGCCGGGTGCGCAGCCGGGTCGAGGAGATCGCCGAGGTGCTCGACCTGGCCGCGGTGCTGAAGAAAAAGGCCCGCAACCTCAGTGCCGACGAGAAACAGAAAGTCTCGATGGGCCGCGGCCTGGTGCGTGACGACGTCTCGGCGATCCTCTTCGACGAGCCCCTCACGGTGATCGACCCGCACCTGAAATGGAAGCTGCGGCGCAAGCTCAAGCAGATCCATGAGCAGTTCAACATCACCATGATCTACGTCACCCACGATCAGCTGGAAGCCTCGACCTTCGCCGACAAGATCGCAGTGATGCACGGCGGGCGCATCGTCCAGTTCGGCACGCCACGGGAGCTGTTCGAGCGGCCACGGCACACCTTCGTCGGCTACTTCATTGGCAGCCCCGGGATGAACCTGATCGATGTGCAGGCCGAAACGCAAGGGGTGGTGTTCGGGGGCGTCCACCTGCCGTTGCCCGATGGCCTGCGTGAGCGCTTGGCAGCGACGCCGGGCGGGCGCCTGCAAGTGGGCATTCGCCCGGAGTTCGTGCAGCTGTGGGACAGCCCATTCGATGCCGCGTACCCGGCCCAAGTGCTGGACGTCGAAGACCTGGGCACCTACCGCATCGTCACGCTGGTGCTGGGCGGCGTATCGCTCAAGGCGCGCCTGGCCGAGGATCGGCCGTTGCCGGTAGGCCAGGCCTGGGTCAGCCTGCCGACGCAGTGGCTGATGCTGTATGTGGATGATGTGCTGCTGGAGGCCGGGCCATGAACAAGGTGCCCAACAACAAGGCCTGGTGGCTGGTGCTGCCGGTGTTCCTGCTGGTGGCTTTCAGCGCCGTGATGCCGATGATGACGGTGGTCAACTATTCGGTGCAGGACATTTTCGACCAGTCCAGCCGCTACTTCGTCGGCGCCGACTGGTACCGCCAGGTGCTGCGCGACCCGGCATTGCACGACGCCTTGCTGCGCCAGTTCATCTATTCCGCGTGCGTGCTGCTGATCGAGATCCCGCTGGGCATCGGCATTGCCCTGACCATGCCGACCAAGGGGCGCATGGCCTCGGTGTGCCTGATCGTCATGGCCATCCCGCTGCTGATCCCGTGGAACGTGGTCGGCACCATCTGGCAGATCTTCGGCCGCGCCGACATCGGCCTGCTGGGCGCCACGCTGGCCAAGCTTGGGGTCAACTACAACTATGCCGGCGACCCGTTCGATGCCTGGCTCACGGTACTGGTGATGGACGTTTGGCACTGGACGTCGCTGGTGGCGCTGCTGTGCTATTCGGGCCTGCGCGCCATTCCCGACGTGTATTACCAGGCCGCGCGTATCGACCGGGCATCGGCCTGGGCGGTGTTCCGGCACATCCAGTTGCCCAAGCTGAAGAACGTGCTGCTGATCGCGGTGATGCTGCGCTTCATGGACAGCTTCATGATCTACACCGAGCCGTTCGTGCTCACCGGTGGTGGGCCAGGCAACGCCACTACATTCCTCAGCCAGACCCTCACGCGCATGGCCGTAGGGCAATTCGACCTGGGCCCGGCGGCGGCGTTTTCGCTGGTGTACTTCCTGATCATCCTGCTGGTGTCGTGGCTGTTCTACACAGCCATGACCCACGCCGACAAGGACTAGGCCATGAGCACGCGCAAGACGCTGGCCCTGCTGCTGTATTTCTTCTTTTTGCTGGTGCCGATCTACTGGCTGCTGAACATGTCGTTCAAGAGCAACAGTGAAATCCTCGGCGGCCTGACCCTGTGGCCACAGGGGTTCACGCTGGACAACTACCGGGTGATATTCACCGATGCCAGCTGGTACAGCGGCTACATCAATTCGCTGTACTACGTCTGTTTGAACACGGTCATTTCACTGCTGGTGGCACTGCCGGCGGCGTATGCCTTTTCGCGCTATCGCTTCCTGGGCGACCGTCACCTGTTCTTCTGGCTGCTGACCAACCGCATGGCGCCACCGGCGGTATTTCTGCTGCCGTTCTTTCAGCTGTACTCGTCCATCGGCCTGTTCGACACCCATATCGCCGTTGCCCTGGCCCATTGCCTGTTCAACGTGCCGCTGGCGGTGTGGATTCTCGAGGGGTTCATGTCGGGGGTGCCGAAAGAGATCGACGAGACCGCGTACATCGATGGTTACAGCTTCCCGCGGTTCTTCGTGAAGATCTTCATCCCGCTGATTGGCTCAGGCATCGGTGTCACGGCGTTTTTCTGCTTCATGTTTTCCTGGGTCGAACTGCTGCTGGCGCGCACCCTGACGTCGGTTAACGCCAAACCTATTGCGGCGGTGATGACCCGCACCGTGTCCGCTTCGGGCATTGACTGGGGTGTGCTGGCAGCGGCTGGGGTGCTGACCATCCTGCCCGGCATGCTGGTGATCTGGTTCGTCCGCAACCATGTGGCCAAGGGCTTTGCCCTGGGCCGGGTCTGAGGAGGGTGACGCATGGAATGGATGGCCTGGACCATGCCCACGGCGCTGTTCTTCGCCGCCGTCGGTGTGCTGCTGTTGTGCATGACCCTGCTCGAACTGCGCCGCCCCTGCGTGGAGCGGCGCGGCTTGCTGCCGATCGTCACCAGCCGTGGCGACCGGTTGTTCATCGGCCTGCTGGTCAGCGCCTACCTGCACTTGCTGGTAGTCGGTGCCAGCGACTGGCCGTTGTGGGTGGCCTCGCTGCTGTCGCTGGGCTGGCTGGTGGTGGTGCTGCGCTGGGGCTGAGCGACGGCTCCGGGGAAAACTCAATCGGGAGATCACAATGTTCCATAACAAACACAATCGGCGACATTTGACCCTGGCCGCATTGCTGGTGCTGGCCAGCGTGCAGGGTACGGCGTGGGCCGACCAGTACGAAGACGCGGCGAAAAAGTGGATCGGCAGCGAGTTCAAGCCTTCCACCCTGACGGCCGAGCAGCAGCTGGCGGAGCTTAAGTGGTTCATCAAGGCCGCGGAGCCGTTCCGTGGCATGAAGATCAACGTGGTATCGGAAACCATCACCACCCACGAGTATGAGTCCAAGGTGCTGGCCAAGGCGTTCAGCGAAATCACCGGTATTCAGCTGACCCATGACCTGCTGCAGGAAGGCGATGTGGTAGAAAAGCTGCAGACGCAGATGCAGTCGGACAAGAACATCTACGACGGCTGGGTAAATGATTCCGACCTCATCGGCACGCACTTTCGCTACGGCAAGGTGGAGTCAATCACCGACCTGATGGCCAATGAAGGCAAGGCCTACACCTCGCCGACCCTGGACCTCAAGGACTTCATCGGTATTTCCTTCACCACCGCGCCGGATGGCAAGGTCTATCAATTGCCCGACCAGCAGTTCGCCAACCTGTACTGGTTCCGCGCCGACTGGTTCGACCGGCCCGAGCTCAAGGCCAAGTTCAAGGAAAAGTACGGCTATGAGTTGGGCGTGCCGGTGAACTGGTCGGCCTACGAGGACATCGCCAAGTTCTTTACCGAGGACGTGAAGGAAATCGACGGCAAGCGCGTGTATGGCCACATGGACTACGGCAAGAAGGACCCTTCGCTGGGCTGGCGCTTCACCGATGCCTGGTTCTCGATGGCCGGTGGCGGCGACAAAGGCCTGCCCAATGGGCTGCCGGTAGACGAGTGGGGTATTCGCGTGGAGGACTGCCACCCGGTGGGCTCCAGCGTTACCCGTGGCGGCGACACCAACGGCCCGGCAGCGGTGTATGCCACGCAGAAATACGTCGACTGGATGCGCGCGTACGCACCGAAAGAAGCGCAGGGCATGACCTTCTCCGAGGCCGGCCCGGTACCGGCGCAGGGCAACATCGCCCAGCAGATCTTCTGGTACACAGCGTTCACCGCCGACATGACCAAGCCGGGGCTGCCGGTGGTCAACACCGACGGTACGCCAAAATGGCGTATGGCACCGTCGCCCAAGGGGCCGTACTGGGAAGAGGGGATGAAGCTGGGCTACCAGGACACTGGGTCCTGGACCTTCTTCAAATCGACCCCCGAGAAGCAGCGCCTGGCCGCGTGGCTGTACGCGCAGTTCGTCACCTCCAAGACCGTGTCGTTGAAAAAGACCATCGTCGGCCTGACGCCGATTCGTGAGTCGGACATCAACTCCCAGGCCATGACTGACCTTGCGCCCAAGCTCGGCGGGCTGGTGGAGTTCTACCGCAGCCCTGCGCGCGTGCAATGGACCCCGACCGGCACCAACGTACCGGACTACCCACGCCTGGCGCAGTTGTGGTGGAGCCATATCGCTGAGGTGGCCAGTGGTGAGAAAACCCCGCAGGAGGCGCTGGATGGCCTGGCCCGCGACCAGGACAGGATGATGGAGCGGTTGCAGCGCTCCAACGCCCAGGCCACCTGTGCGCCGAAGATGAACCCGGAGAAAGATGCCCAGTACTGGTTCGACCAGCCGGGTGCGCCGAAACCGAAGCTGGCCAACGAGAAGCCCAAGGGCGAGACGGTCAGCTACAGCGAACTGCTGAAGTCGTGGGAGGCGGCGCGCAAGTGACCAGCTAGAGACCGGGTGGGCGCCATCGCCGGCAAGCCGGCTCCCACGGGTTGAGCAAATCATCCGAACCTGTAGGAGCTTGCTTGCCGGCGATAGGGCCAGTACGGCCACCCGATAACGTTCAGGCAAAAAAAACGGCACCTGCCAGAGGTGCCGTTTTCATGTCACTGCTACTTACTTATGCAGCTCTTCGGCCGCGTACAGCGTGTTTTCCAGCAGGCACGCTCGTGTCATCGGGCCGACACCACCCGGCACCGGGGTGATCCAGCCGGCGCGGGGCAGGGCGGTCTCGTAGACCACATCGCCGACCAGCTTGCCGTCGTCCTGGCGGTTGATGCCGACGTCGATGACGATGGCGCCTTCCTTGACCCACTCACCCTTGACCAGGCCCGGCTTGCCGGCAGCCACCACCACCAGGTCGGCACGGCCGACGTGGCCAGCGAGGTCCTTGGTGAAGCGGTGGCAGACGGTCACGGTGCAGCCAGCCAGCAGCAGTTCCATGGCCATCGGGCGGCCAACGATGTTGGATGCGCCGACAATCACCGCGTCCATGCCATACAGGTCCTGGCCGGTGCTTTCCAGCAGGGCCATGATACCTTTCGGGGTGCACGGGCGCAGCAGCGGGATGCGCTGGGCCAGGCGGCCGATGTTGTACGGGTGGAAGCCGTCGACGTCCTTGTCCGGGCGGATGCGCTCGAGCAGCAGCGATGCATCCAGATGCGCCGGCAGCGGCAGTTGCAGCAGGATGCCGTCCACGGCCGGGTCGTCGTTCAGGCGGTCGATCAGCTCGGTGAGGGCTTGCTGCGTGGTTTCGCTGGGCAGGTCGAACGCCTGCGAAATGAAGCCGACCTCTTCGCAGTCCTTGCGCTTGTGCGAGACATAGACTTGGGAGGCGGGGTCGGTGCCGACCAGGATCACTGCCAGGCCAGGCGTGCGCAGGCCTTGCTGGCGACGCTCCTCGACACGTTGAGCGATCTGCTTGCGCAGGTTGGCGGCGATCGCCTTGCCATCGATTAGGTGTGCAGTCATAGACGCGTGATTAACCATCGAGAAAGGAACAATAAAGAGGGCGCATTCTCGCACGACATGGCCCGAGGGCAAAGGCGGGTGGTCGGGCAAATCCTCTAACCCCTTAAATATTTTGAGTTTTTTAGAAAAAGGTGTTGACGGTTTTCTAGCTCGTCTATAAGATTCGCCGCACTTGTCGGGCACAGCCTAGCACTGGTTGGCGAGGTCGGGCAGAATGAGTGGTTTGTTTGCTGCTCGTTCGGTTAGGCTTCACGCTTAAGCGCCCGTAGCTCAGCTGGATAGAGCATCCGCCTTCTAAGCGGATGGTCGCAGGTTCGAGTCCTGCCGGGTGCGCCATTAGGCAGCTTGGGCAAGCAAGTAAGTCTGTAAAGCGATATGGTGGGCGTAGCTCAGTTGGTAGAGCGCCGGATTGTGATTCCGGTTGTCGTGGGTTCGATTCCCATCGTCCACCCCATATTTTGCGAAGGCGCCTCGATGTAGATCTGGCGCCTTTGTTTTAAGCGTTACGCGGACGTGGTGAAATTGGTAGACACACTGGATTTAGGTTCCAGCGGCGCAAGCTGTAAGAGTTCGAGTCTCTTCGTCCGCACCATGCTTCTGTAAGCTGTACCGCAACACTGCACTATGGTGGGCGTAGCTCAGTTGGTAGAGCGCCGGATTGTGATTCCGGTTGTCGTGGGTTCGATTCCCATCGTCCACCCCATATTTTTAAAGGCGCCTTGATTGTAAAATCGGGCGCCTTTGTTTTTTTTGCGTTGTGCTGGCTGTTTGTTTATTTAGCTTGTGAGAGAAAGCCGCTGATTGCGGCTTTTTTGGTTTTTGGTTTTTGGTTTTTTGGGGTGCATGGCTTGGGTTGTGCGGTGATGCGCAGATCGAGCGCCGCCCGCGCGGCGCTTCGCGAAGCGCCCGCCTTGGGGTCTTTAGTGCCTTTGAGATCGAGCGCCGCCCGCGCGGCGCTTCGCGGGGCAAGCCCGCTCCCACATTTGTTGCAACGTGCCATGGCCTGATAGGCATAGTTGTCAGCCTTGTTGGCATGACGCGATGTTTCGGCTGGCGCTGCCGCCGCCCCGTCTGTCTTCAGCCATGCGCCAAGGCGGACAACCATGGCCTGACTGGAACGGCACGTTGCAACAAATGTGGGAGCGGCGGTGCGGCGATCCGACTTGCCCCGCGAAGCGCCGCGCGGGCGGCGCTCGATCTCAAGGGCGCTGAAGATTCCAAGGCAAGCGATCCGCGAAGCGCCGCGCGGGCGGCGCTCGATCTCAAGGGCGCTGAAGATCCCAAGGCAAGCGCTTCGCACCTCAAAACTCAAGGCGTACGCCCACAAAAAACATCGCGCAACCCCCTTGTAATCCTCTGGTGACACCCCAATAAAAGCTGATAGATTTCAGCCGGTTGAAACACCGACTGACAGGTCGGTAGAGGAATAGCCCGATGATTGCAAAAGAAGCCCGCCAGGCCCTGGCGCTGCAGCGCTTCGCCGATGCCAACCCGCAACTGCTCGAAGAGATCAGTGAGCTGGATGCGCGCGAGCAGGCTCAGCAGATCCAGTGGGCGTTCGAGGATGCCGCCGACGAGCAGGGCCTGCAGCCTTGGGAGCTGGCGCTGCAACTGATCGCTGAAACCCCCGAGCAGCTGCAAGCCATGCGCCTGGAGACCCACCGCGAAGTGGCCGAGGCGTTGGGCATGGAGTGGGAAGAGTACTGCCAGTTCAACGAGATCGACCCGCAATAAGGGCGTTTTCACACGCTGCAGTTGTTTGACAAGGTATTTCGGTTGCGCGCCGCCGACGGCGTTGCGCAGCCTACTTATATAAAGAGGCCCGGCGGCAAGCCGTGCGGGCCTTGCAAGCTAATCGACCGGCGTGGTTTCCCGTCGTCCCGAGTGGGGTGACTTCTGGTGCGTGACTCACTAGAATGCTTGCCCTTGATTCTGGAGTCGGGCTATCGCCGGCTAACGTCTGTGCAACGAGGAATATCCATGCAAGTTTCTGTTGAAAACACTTCCGCTCTCGAGCGCCGCATGACCATCGCCGTTCCGGCCGAGCGCGTCGAGAACGAAGTCAACAAGCGTCTGCAGCAGACTGCCAAGCGCGCCAAAGTCGCGGGCTTCCGCCCAGGCAAAGTGCCGATGAGCGTGATCCGTCAGCGTTTCGAAGCCGATGCTCGCCAAGAGGCCTTCGGTGACCTGGTCCAGGCTTCCTTCTACGAAGCCATCGTCGAGCAGAAGCTGAACCCGGCTGGCGCTCCGGCCGTTGAGCCGAAGTCCTTCGAGAAGGGCAAGGACCTGGAATTCGTCGCCATCTTCGAAGTGTTCCCGGAGTTCGCTGTTTCCGGCCTGGAGTCGATCAACGTCGAGCGCCTGAGCGCCGAAGTGGCTGACGCCGACCTGGACAACATGCTGGAAGTGCTGCGCAAGCAGAACGTCCGCTTCGAGGCCGTCGAGCGCGCTGCCGAGAAAGACGACCAGGTCAACATCGACTTCGTCGGCAAGATCGACGGTGAAGCCTTCGCCGGTGGTTCGGCCCAGGGCACCCAGCTGGTACTGGGTTCCGGCCGCATGATCCCGGGCTTCGAAGACGGCCTGGTTGGCGCCAAGGCAGGCGAAGAGCGCGTTGTCAACGTGACCTTCCCTGAGGACTACCAGAACCTGGACCTGGCTGGCAAAGCCGCCGAGTTCACCATCACCGTCAACAGCGTTTCGGCCCCTGTGCTGCCAGAGCTGAACGAAGAATTCTTCGCCCAGTTCGGCATCAAGGAATCGACCCTGGAAGGCTTCCGCACCGAAGTTCGCAAGAACATGGAGCGTGAGCTGCGTCAGGCGATCAAGACCAAGGTGAAAAACCAGGTCATGGACGGTCTGCTGGCCGCCAACCCGATCGAAGTACCGAAAGCCCTGCTGGAAAACGAAGTCAACCGCCTGCGCGTCCAGGCTGTTCAGCAGTTCGGTGGCAACATCAAGCCTGAGCAACTGCCGGCCGAGCTGTTCGAAGAGCAAGCCAAGCGCCGTGTGGTGCTGGGCCTGATCGTCGCCGAAGTGGTCAAGCAGTACGACCTGAAGCCGGACGAAGGCAAGGTTCGCGAAATGATCGAAGAAATGGCCTCGGCTTACCAAGAGCCTGAGCAGGTCATCTCCTGGTACTACAAAAACGACCAGCAACTGAACGAAGTGCGTTCGGTTGTGCTGGAAGAGCAAGTTGTAGATACTGTTCTGCAGAAAGCGACTGTGACCGACAAGTCGGTCTCGTACGAAGAAGCCGTAAAACCAGTACAGGCTCCTGCCGAAGCTGAGTAATACGGTTCTCTCGTAGGAAACCCCACAAGCCAGCCTTCGCGCTGGCTTGTGCGTATTCAAGCCATGACTATTTGGGAGTGAGCGCAGGACATGTCCCGCAATTCTTATATTCAGCAGAGCTCTGACATCCAGGCCGCAGGCGGCCTGGTCCCGATGGTTATCGAGCAGTCCGCCCGCGGCGAACGCGCCTATGACATCTACTCGCGCTTGTTGAAGGAGCGAGTGATCTTCCTGGTGGGCCCTGTAGAAGACTACATGGCCAACCTGGTAGTGGCGCAGATGCTGTTCCTCGAGGCGGAAAACCCGGACAAGGATATCCATCTTTACATCAACTCCCCAGGCGGTTCGGTGACGGCCGGCATGTCGATCTACGACACCATGCAGTTCATCAAGCCGGACGTGTCGACCATCTGCATCGGCCAGGCCTGCAGCATGGGTGCCTTCCTGTTGACCGCGGGTGCCAAGGGCAAGCGTCACTGCCTGCCGAACTCGCGCGTCATGATCCACCAGCCGCTCGGCGGCTTCCAGGGTCAGGCCACCGACATCCAGATCCACGCCCAGGAAATTCTCAGCATCAAGGCGCGTTTGAACGAGCTGCTGGCCTACCACACCGGCCAGGATCTCGAGACCATCCAGCGTGATACTGAGCGTGACAACTTCATGAGCGCCTCGCGCGCGGCCGAGTATGGCCTCATCGACTCGGTATACGACAAGCGGCAACTGGCCTCCTGAACCCAGGTGTCAGAGCAGGTAGGCGTCGAAAGCGCCTACCTGCGGACTTGAAAAAGCCCGCAATTGCCTTCATCTTGTGTTGCAAGCCTACCGGATTGGATCGATCGAATGACTGACACCCGTAACGGCGAGGACAGCGGCAAATTGCTTTATTGCTCCTTCTGCGGCAAAAGCCAGCACGAAGTGCGCAAACTGATTGCCGGGCCCTCGGTATTTATCTGCGACGAGTGCGTCGACCTGTGCAACGACATCATCCGTGAGGAGGTGCAGGAAGCCCAGGCCGAAAGCAGCGCGCACAAATTGCCTTCGCCGAAAGAAATCAGCGGCATCCTGGACCAGTACGTGATTGGTCAGGAGCGCGCGAAAAAGGTGCTGGCCGTAGCGGTGTACAACCACTACAAGCGCCTGAATCAGCGTGACAAGAAGGGTGACGAGGTCGAACTCGGCAAGAGCAACATTCTGCTCATCGGGCCAACTGGCTCGGGCAAGACCCTGCTCGCCGAAACCCTTGCACGCCTGTTGAACGTGCCGTTCACCATTGCTGACGCCACCACCCTGACCGAAGCCGGTTACGTGGGTGAGGACGTCGAGAACATCATTCAGAAACTGCTGCAGAAGTGCGACTACGACGTGGAGAAGGCCCAGATGGGCATCGTCTACATCGACGAGATCGACAAGATCTCGCGCAAGTCGGACAACCCGTCCATCACTCGTGACGTTTCGGGCGAAGGCGTGCAGCAGGCGTTGTTGAAGCTGATCGAAGGCACCGTGGCCTCCGTTCCGCCGCAAGGGGGCCGCAAGCACCCGCAACAGGAGTTCCTGCAGGTTGATACCCGCAATATCCTGTTCATCTGCGGTGGCGCCTTCTCGGGCCTGGAAAAGGTCATCCAGAACCGCTCCACCAAAGGTGGCATCGGTTTTGGCGCCGAAGTACGCAGCAAGGAAGAGGGCAAGAAGGTCGGTGAATCGCTGCGTGAAGTCGAGCCGGACGATTTGGTCAAGTTTGGCCTGATCCCTGAGTTCGTCGGCCGTCTGCCGGTTCTGGCGACCCTCGACGAGCTGGATGAGGCTGCATTGATGCAGATCCTCACCGAGCCGAAGAACGCCCTGACCAAGCAGTACGCCAAGCTGTTCGAGATGGAAAGCGTCGACCTCGAGTTCCGTAGTGATGCGCTTAAGGCCGTTGCACGCAAGGCCCTGGAACGCAAAACCGGCGCCCGTGGCCTGCGTTCGATCCTCGAAGGCGTGCTGCTCGACACCATGTATGAGATTCCTTCGCAGAAGGATGTCAGCAAGGTGGTGATCGATGAGAGCGTCATCGAAGGCACTTCACAGCCGCTGATGATCTACGAAAACAGCGAGCCGCAAGCCAAGGTCGCACCCGACGCCTGAGTCGGCTGTTGCCAGCAAGCAAGAAAGGGGCCTACGGGCCCCTTTCTGCTTTTCCTATGCAAGCGCTTGTAATTTCCCAAGCGTGCCCCCACATTAGGTCCAAGCAATATTTCCACCGGTTTCCGGCCATAAGGCCGCTGTAGAGGCGAAATCATGAAGACCACCCTCGACTTGCCTCTTTTGCCATTGCGCGATGTCGTCGTTTATCCGCACATGGTCATCCCGCTGTTTGTGGGGCGTGAGAAGTCCATCGAGGCCCTTGAGGCTGCGATGACTGGCGAGAAGCAGATCCTTCTGCTGGCCCAGAAGAACCCTGCCGACGATGATCCGGGCGAAGACGCCCTGTATCGCGTCGGTACCGTTGCAACCGTGCTGCAACTGCTGAAGCTGCCGGATGGCACCGTCAAGGTGCTGGTCGAGGGCGAGCAGCGTGGCGCCGTTGAACGCTTTACCGAAGTAGAAGGGCACATCCGTGCCGAAGTTTCCCTGATCGACGAAACCGACGCCGCCGAACGCGAGTCTGAAGTCTTCGTGCGCACGCTGCTGTCGCAGTTCGAGCAATACGTGCAGCTGGGCAAGAAAGTGCCCGCCGAAGTGCTGTCGTCGCTCAACAGCATCGAAGAGCCTGGGCGCCTGGTCGACACCATGGCCGCGCACATGGCGCTGAAGATCGAGCAGAAGCAGGAAATTCTCGAGATCGTCGACCTGTCGACCCGTGTCGAGCACGTACTGGCCATGCTGGATGCCGAGATCGACCTGTTGCAGGTCGAGAAACGTATCCGTGGTCGGGTCAAGAAGCAGATGGAGCGCAGCCAGCGCGAGTACTACCTGAATGAGCAGATGAAGGCCATTCAGAAAGAGCTCGGCGATGGCGACGAAGGCCACAACGAAGTCGAAGAGCTGAAAAAGCGCATCGAAGCCGCTGGCCTGCCGAAAGACGCCCTGGCCAAGGCCCAGGCCGAGCTGAACAAGCTCAAGCAGATGTCGCCGATGTCGGCCGAGGCCACCGTGGTACGGTCCTACCTCGACTGGCTGGTGCAGGTGCCGTGGAAGGCCCAGAGCAAGGTGCGCCTGGACCTGACCAAGGCCGAGGAAATCCTCGATGCCGACCACTATGGCCTGGAAGAGGTCAAGGAGCGGATCCTCGAGTACCTCGCCGTGCAGAAGCGCGTGAAGAAGATCCGTGGCCCGGTGCTGTGCCTGGTTGGCCCGCCTGGCGTGGGCAAGACCTCGCTGGCCGAGTCGATCGCTGCCGCGACCAACCGCAAGTTCGTGCGCATGGCCTTGGGCGGCGTGCGTGACGAGGCCGAGATCCGTGGCCACCGCCGGACCTACATCGGTTCGATGCCTGGCCGTCTGATCCAGAAAATGACCAAGGTGGGTGTGCGCAACCCGCTGTTCCTGCTCGACGAGATCGACAAGATGGGCAGCGACATGCGTGGCGACCCCGCCTCGGCGCTGCTGGAAGTGCTCGACCCCGAGCAAAACCACAACTTCAACGACCACTACCTGGAAGTCGACTACGACCTCTCGGACGTGATGTTCCTGTGCACCTCGAACTCGATGAACATCCCGCCGGCGCTGCTTGACCGCATGGAAGTCATCCGCCTGCCGGGCTACACCGAGGACGAGAAGATCAACATTGCGGTCAAGTACCTGGTGCCCAAGCAGGTCAAGGCCAACGGGCTGAAGAAGGAAGAGCTGGAGGTCGACGTCTCGGCGATTCGCGACATCATCCGTTACTACACCCGCGAAGCCGGTGTCCGAGGGCTCGAGCGGCAGATTGCCAAGGTCTGCCGCAAGGTGGTCAAGGAACATGCCGGGCAGAAGCAGGTCAAGGTCAAGGTTGCCAGTGAGCAGCTCGAACACCTGCTGGGCGTGCGCAAGTTCCGCTACGGCCTGGCCGAGCAGCAGGACCAGATCGGCCAGGTTACCGGCTTGGCATGGACCCAGGTGGGCGGCGAATTGCTGACCATCGAGTCGGTGGTCATCCCAGGCAAGGGCCAGCTGATCAAGACCGGCTCGCTGGGTGACGTGATGGTCGAATCCATCACTGCCGCGCAGACCGTGGTCCGTAGCCGTGCCCGCAGCCTTGGGATTGCCGCCGACTTCCACGAGAAACACGACGTGCACATCCACATGCCCGAGGGCGCCACGCCGAAGGACGGCCCGAGCGCCGGTATCGGCATGTGCACCGCGCTGGTGTCCGCGCTGACGCAGATTCCGGTACGTGCCGACGTGGCCATGACCGGCGAAATCACCCTGCGTGGCCAGGTGTTGGCCATCGGCGGGTTGAAGGAAAAACTGCTGGCGGCACACCGTGGGGGGATCAAGACGGTGATCATTCCGGAGGAGAATGTTCGCGATCTGAAGGAGATTCCGGAAAATATCAAACAGGATCTTCAGATCAAACCGGTCAAATGGATTGACGAAGTCCTGCAAATTGCGCTGCAATACGCCCCGGAGCCCTTGCCAGATGTGGCTCCCGAGATTGTCGCGAAAGATGAAAAGCGCGACGGCGATGCTAAGGAACGAATTAGCACGCATTAGTAGTTTTTAGCTGGGGGGCTTTCCTTGACAGTTTTTTCGGGGCCTTGCTATAAAGCGGCACGCTATTGTCAACAAGCCACCCAGCGCACGTTTCATAAGCTTTTCATTACATACTTAGAAACAAACTCAAATAGAGAAAAAGGGGACTTAGAGTGAACAAGTCGGAACTGATTGACGCTATCGCTGCATCGGCTGACATTTCCAAAGCTACCGCAGGTAAGGCTCTGGATGCTGTGATCGACTCCGTAACTGGTGCCCTGAAAGCAGGCGACGACGTCGTTCTGGTTGGCTTCGGGACCTTCTCGGTCAAAGAGCGCGCTGAGCGCACCGGCCGTAACCCGCAAACGGGTAACGCAATCAAGATCGCTGCCGCCAAGGTTCCAGGTTTCAAGGCTGGCAAAGGCCTGAAAGACGCCGTCAACTAAGTCGTCTCTTTCAGCCGGACCGGGCCTTGCCAGGTTCGAGCACGCAGAAGGCGGGTCGCAAACGTTCCCGCCTGACACGTTTGCTAAGAAAAGGCGCATCCTCGGATGCGCCTTTCTTTTATCAGGATTCTACCCACGCTCCGCGGTTGTCGACGCAGTGGTACAGCCGTTTCTGGGGGACGCATGCTGCAAAATATCAGGGACAATTCACAAGGTTGGATTGCCAAGACCATCATCGGCCTCATCGTTGTGTTGATGGCGTTGACCGGCTTCGAGGCCATTTTCCAGGCCGCCACCCATAGCCAGGACGCCGCCAAGGTAAACGGCCAGACCATCAGCCAGAACGAGCTGAGCCAGGCGACCGACATGCAGCGTCGCCAGTTGATGCAACAACTGGGCAAAGATTTCGACCCGGCGCTGCTGGACGAAAAACTGCTGCGCGACGCCGCGCTCAAAGGGCTGATCGACCGCAAGCTGCTGCTGCAGGGTGCCGAAGACGCCAAGTTCGCCTTCTCCGAGGCCGCGCTGGATCAAGTGATCCTGCAAACCCCGGAATTCCAGGTTGATGGCAAGTTCAACGCCGACCGTTTCGACCAGGTCATCCGCCAGATGGGCTATGGCCGTATGCAGTTCCGCGAGATGCTCGCCGAAGAAATGCTGATCGGCCAGGTGCGCACCGGTATTGCCGGCAGCAGCTTCGTCACCGACAAGCAGGTAGACGCCTTTGCCCGCCTGGAAAACCAGACCCGCGACTTCGCCTCGTTGACCTTCAAGGCCAACCCGGCGGCGGTCAAGGTCAGCGATGACGAGGTCAAGGCGCACTACGAGCAGCACGCCAAGGAGTTCATGACCCCTGATCAAGTGGTCATCGATTACGTCGAGCTGAAGAAGTCGGCGTTCTTCGACCAGGTCAAGGTCACCGACGACGAGCTCAAGGCGCAGTACGAAAAAGACATCGCCAACCTTGCCGAGCAGCGCCATGCCGCGCACATCCTCATCGAGGTCAACGACAAGGTCAGCGATGCCCAGGCCAAAGCCCGCGTCGAAGAAGTCGAGCAGCGTCTGGCCAAGGGTGAAGACTTCGCCAAGCTGGCGAAAGAGTTCTCCCAGGACCCAGGTTCCGCCAACACCGGCGGTGACCTCGGCTTCGCCGGCCCTGGGGTGTATGACCCAGCCTTCGAAGAGGCCCTTTACAAGCTCGACGATGGCCAGGTCTCGGCCCCGGTACGTACCGAGTTCGGTTACCACCTGATCAAGCTGCTGGGCAAGCAGGCGCCTGAAGTGCCGAGCTTTGCCAGCTTGAAGGACAAGCTCACGCGTGACCTGAAGACTCCACTGGTCGAGCAGCGTTACGTCGATGCCAGCAAGCAGCTGCAGGATGCCGCCTACGAGGCTGCCGACCTGGCCCAGCCGGCCCAGGACCTGAACCTCAAGGTGCATACCTCGGCGCCATTCGGCCGTGAAGGTGGCGAAGGTATCACTGCCAACCGTGCGGTGATCCAGGCTGCGTTCTCCGAGGAAGTGCTGGAGGAGGCTGCCAACAGCACCGCCATCGAGCTGGACCCGGAAACCACCGTGGTGCTGCGCGTCAAGGAGCATCGCAAGCCTGAGCAGATGCCGCTGGAAGCCGTGGCCAAGAACATCAGCGAACACCTGGCCAAGGAGAAGGCGACTGCCGAACTCAAGACCAAGGCGGACAAGCTGATCGCTGGCCTGAAAGACGGCTCGATCGCCGCCGGCACCGCCCACGACGGGCAGAGCTGGAAGGCCTACGAGGCAGTCACCCGCGGCCAGGACGGTATCGACCCGGCCGAGCTGCAGGCGCTGTTCCGCCTCGCCAAGCCAGAAGCCAAGGACAAGCCGGAATACGGCAGTGTCGTCCTGGCTGATGGCAGCCTGGTTGTGCTGCAGCTCAAGGGCGTCAACGAAGGCGCCGCCGCTAGCGACGAAGAGAAGCAGCAGATTCGCCGCTACCTCGCTTCGCGCGCTGGCCAGCAGGACTTCGCGGCGTACCGCAAGCAGCTGGAAGGCAGTGCAGACATCACTCGCTACTGAGTGGATGCCGTGTAACGAAACAGGCCGCGTAATGCGGCCTGTTTCGTTTGTGGTGTCAGAACCAACGCTAGCGCTTTTCCCCCTCGTAGTTATCCAGCGTATCCCGCGCAATCTCCCTGCCCAGCGCAATCAGCTCCGGCGCTTTGTAGAACTCGAAGAATCGGCATACCCGCTTGGGTACGTTGATCAGCACATCCGGTGGATATCCGGCGATCTTGTACTGCGCCAGCGAGGTCTGCATCACCTCGAAGCTCTGGTTGATCAGGTCAAGCAGTGATGCGGGCCCAACGTTGTCAATGATGAATGACCCGGTTGCCGACTTGGGCGCGCCTTCGCTCTCCGGTGCCGCCGCCGGTTGCTGTGCTTCCGGGGAGGCTGCATCGGCCAGCCAGGGGTTGGGCGGTACCAAGCCTTCGGCGGTAATTTCCTGCTCAATGCGCATTAGCTCTTCGGCCGGCTTGCGCCGGAACGGCAGGTGCGAGCCCAGCGAACTGAGCAGCGAGTCAAAGCGCATCTTGAACGCTGCCGGCCGTTCGATCACCGGCAACTGGTACTGCTTCTGGTTGGTGGAGTTGAGGTTCACCGCGATGATCATGTCGCAGTGGCTCGACACCACCGGCACGATCGGCAGTGGGTTGAGGATGCCGCCGTCGACCAGCATGCGGTTGCCCTGCATCACCGGCGTGAACAGGCTGGGAATGGCTGCCGAGGCGCGCATGGCCTGGTGCAGGCAGCCTTCCTGAAACCAGATTTCCTGCTGGTGGGTCAGGTCGGTGGCCACGGCCGTATAGGGGATGCGCAGTTGCTCGATGTTGATTTCGCCAACGATCTTGCGGATCTGCCCGAACACCTTGTCGCCGCGGATGGCGCCAAGGCGGAAGCTGACGTCGACCAGGCGCAGCACATCCAGGTAATCCAGGCTTTCGATCCAGTTGCGGTATTCGTCCAGCTTGCCCGCTGCGTAGATTCCCCCGATTACCGCGCCCATGGAGCAGCCGGCGATGCAGGCAATGTCGTAGCCGCGCCGTTCGATTTCTTCGATCACGCCGATATGGGCATAACCCCGAGCGCCCCCCGATCCCAACACCAGTGCTACACGTTTGCTCATGATCATCCCCGGGCCTTTGCAACAATGGTCCTACAATGCACCGAGCGCCGCCTGTGCTTCAATGTAGACTCTAGGCAAAACACGCCGAGCGCGGCACTTTTCAGGTGCCCGGGCGTCGAACAGCCACTCTATTTCAACCTGTTGAGGTACCACCGATGAAAGCCTGGATCTGCCTTCCTCTGATTGCCCTGGCCCTTGCTGGCTGTGCGGGCAAGACGGCCTACCGTGACAGCTGCGCGACGCAGCTGGATGCCGCCTGGAAGGAGCTCGACCTGGCCAAGGCAGAAGGGTTTGCCGGTACTGTCAGCTATTCCAAGGCCTTGTCGCTGCTGACCGGGGCCAAGACCCAGCAGCAGTTCGAGGGCTTTGAAGGTTGCAGCAAGAAAGCCGAAAAGGCGCGTTTCTACATTCGTGAGTCGCGCGCCGGGCGCTGACCAAGGAGCGCTGTATGTCTGCCATGCTCGACCATGTGGTTGCCCAGGTACTGGCCTTGCAGGTGCGCCTGTTGGCGTGTCGCGAGCGCCTGGCTGCCGATACCGACAGCGAGGCGCTGCACGACCTGCGCATAGGCGTGCGGCGGCTACGCAGCCTGCTGCGCCCGCTTGCGGGTTTGCCTGGGGTAGAGCAGCTGGAGGCCGCTGCAAAGGCGCTTGGCACGCTGACCACGCCGTTGCGTGACCGCGAGGTGCTGGCGGGCGAGCTGCTGCGTCGGGGCTTGGCAGATGCCGGGCAACGGCGCCTGCAGGGGCGCACTGCAACGTTCGCCAGCGTCGCCGCCAGCCCGCAACTGGGCCGCGTACTGTCTATTCTCGATGCGTTCCCGTTGTTTCTGCGTGCAGCGGGGCGTGAGGGGCTGGCCAAGGCGCTGGGCAAGCGCGTCGACAAGCGCCTGGTCAAGCAGTGGCGCAAGTTGCATGAAGCCTTGCAGGACCCCGCCCATGACCGTCATCGCCTGCGCTTGCTGATCAAGCGCGTGCGCTACGGCGACCAGGCCTATCCCCAGCTTGACCATGCCGGCAAGCGGCTGCAGGGCTTGCTGAAGAAAGCCCAGGGCGACCTGGGTGTCTGGCATGACCACCTGCAGTGGTTGCTGCAGGCTCAAGCGCAGGCGGACCTTGCGCCCTGCAAGGTGGATTGGGAGCAGGAGCTGCACGAAGCCGAACGCACCGCCGACGGTACGCTGGATGCCTTGCTGGCTGCGCTTGAGCGGCGCAAGCCCGGCAAATGACCGATATGCGGGCTGATCGAGAGCAGTTTGCTGGATAGTATGGGCTGACACCTTACGCAGGAGCCGGCCCATGAATTTCAACCAACTGCTCGACGCCGTGCGAGCAAACCCGGACGCGGTCAGCATCCCGGCCAATTGGGCCCAGGGGCGTGCTGCCTTCGGTGGCCTGATGGCTGCCATGGTCTACGAGGCCATGCGCCTGAAACTCTCCGATGACCGCCCAGTGCGTTCCCTGGCCATCAGTTTCGTCGCCCCGGCGGCGCCCGACGTGCCCACCCGTTTTGAAGTCGAGGTGCTGCGCGAGGGCAAAGCGGTCAGCACGCTGCTGGGCCGCGCTGTGCAGGATGGCCAGGTGGTGACGTTGGTGCAGGGCAATTTCGGAGCTGGCCGGGCATCGGTGGTGGATGTTCCGGCGGTGCCCGCCATGGAGATGAAGGCGCTAGAGGATGCTGCCCCGGAGCTGCCGTACATCAAGGGCATCACGCCGGAGTTCATGCGTCACGTCGCTTTGCGCTGGGCGGTTGGCGGGCTGCCGTTCAGCGGCAATCAATCACGGCACATGGGCGGCTGGGTGCGCTTGCGCGATGTTGCCGAGGAGCAGGTCAACGAAGCCCACTTGCTGGCCTTGGTGGACGCCTGGCCACCCAGCCTGATGCCTTACCTGAAGCAACCCGCGGCTGGCAGCACGCTGACCTGGACCATCGAATTCATCCAGCCGGTAGCGCGCCTTTCGACGCTGGACTGGTGCCGCTACTGCGTCGAGACCGAGCATGCCCGGGACGGCTACGGGCATGCAGCGGCCGCCCTGTGGACCGCAGAAGGAGCGTTGCTGGCCTTGAGCCGGCAGACGGTAACGGTGTTTGCCTAGCGACGATGCTTGTGCCGCTCCCGCCAGGCGCGCCACCAGGCACCACTGAGCACGAAGCGTGGGAAGGTGATGAATTGTTCGGCCAGCAGGCGCTGCATGGCGTCCTTGCGATTGGCGAACGGTTCTGGCTGCTCGGCCTCCAGGCGGTGGCCGTGGCGCTGCAGGCCTAACCCGGCGATCAAGGCAATGACGCCTACGGCGATCTGGCTCAGGTCCAGAGCGAACAGGCCTGACAGCACCAGCAGCGCGCCGAGGATGAACAGCGGCACGGCAATCAGGTGCAGCACCAGGTTGGTCGGGTGACGATGGTTGTGGTGGTAGCCGCGCCATTGCCAGGCGGGCAAGTTAGGCAGTCGTTTGCTCATGGGCATTTCCTCGCGGTCATGCCCAAAGCTTAGTGCGGCGCTGTGATCACAGCCAATCGAGGCTGGCTATGGTGACTATAGCTTGAGCTGGCCGATGGCTTTGTTCAGCTCGCCGGCCAGGGTCGCCAGTTCGCTGCTGGTGGTGGCAGAATCGACGGTCTGCTGCACGGTCTGCTCGGTGACATCGCGGATGCTCACCACGGCGCGGTTCATTTCTTCAGCCACTTGGCTCTGCTGCTCGGCGGCGACGGCAATTTGTGTGTTGCTTTCGCGCATCTGTGCCACGGCGCCGGTGATGTCTGCCAGGGCCACGCCGGCTTCCTGGGCCTGGCGCACGCAATCGTCCGCCTTGTAGGAGCTCTCCTGCATGAATTCCACCGCATCGCGGGTACCGGCCTGCAGGTCGGCTACCATGCCGGTGATCTCGTCGGTGGAGGCCTGCACGCGCTTGGCCAGGCTGCGTACCTCATCAGCAACCACGGCAAAGCCGCGGCCCAGGTCACCGGCGCGGGCGGCTTCGATGGCGGCATTGAGTGCCAGCAAGTTGGTCTGTTCGGCAATGCTGTGGATGACGTTGACCACACCATTGATCTTCTGGCTGTCTTCGGCCAGCTGGCGGATCATTTCGGCGGTCTGCTGCACGCCGCTGGACAGCCCGGCAATCGAGCCCTGCACCCGGTTGACTACCTCCTTGCCGCTGCCGGCGAGGGTGTCGGCGGTCTGCGACAGGTCGCGAGTGGCGCCGGCATGCTGGGCGATATGGTGCACGGTGGCGGACATCTGGTTGATCGCCGTGGCTGCCTGATCAGTCTCGCTCTGCTGGCCGAGCATGCCGTGGCGCACGTCGTTCATGCTCGTTGCCAGGCGCGCGGCGCCCGAGTCGAGCTGCGCGGCGGTACGTGCCACGGTGCTGACCACGCGGTGGTAGGTGCACTGCATGGCATTGAAGGCGCCGGCCATCTGGCCCACTTCGTCCCCGCAGGCCAACGGCACGCGTGCCGCAAGGTCACCGGTCTTTTCCACGTGCAGCATGACGTCCTTGAGGGTGTTGAGCTGGCTCAGCAGGAAGCGGATCAGCAACTGCGAGGCACACAGCATTGCCAGCATCAGCACCAGCACGCACACGGCGTAATTGACGAAGCGCTCGAAGAATACCTGGCGCACGCTCGGGGCCTGGGCAAGGACTGCCACCTGCTGGTCGCCATGGCGCAGTACCACGGCGCCGCGCAACGGGTTGTCGCCGAGGACCCAGGCGGCTGGCAAGGCTACCCAGCCTTGCGCATCCCGCAGGGCATCCAGGCTTTGGCCGGCAAAGCTCGGCGTCTGGCCGGGCTGCCAGGCGATCACGTTGGCTTGGCGGGGCAGGGCAGGCCCTGCGGGCCAGGCGCTCAACAGCTCGGCCTGGGAATGCGCCTGGGCCTGCGCGGCGTCGGCGCGGGCTCGCTGCTCCAGGTGCACGGCATAGAGCACCAGCATCAAAGTCGTGACAAAGGCCACCGCGTTGACGGCCCAGAATTTGTATTTCAGGGAAATATTGCTAAGCCAGGCACCCATGGGTAGGTCTTCTCTGAGTTGAGCGGAAACAGCATTGGCAAGGTGCCATCATTGTGCCCGCTCGCATCAGGGAGGTTTTGATGTGTATCAACAAATGGTTTATGTGCGGCGCCGCTCAGGGAAGCTGGAAGAACGCCTTGGCGGTAGCGGTGGTGTGCGCCGCGGTCAGTTCAACGCTTTCATTGCGGTGCAGCGCGACCTCGCGCAGCACCTCGGGCAGAAACGCTGGCTCGTTGCGCCCGCTCTTGGGTTTTGGCCGCAGGCTGCGTGGCAGCAGGTACGGGGCATCGCTTTCCAGCATCAGGCGCCCTTGTGCAATGTTGCCGACTAGCGGATGCAGGTGCATGCCGCGGCGCTCATCGCAAATCCAACCGGTGATACCAATGTGCAGGTCCATGTCCAGGTAGGCGAACAGCGCTTCGCGCTCGCCGGTAAAACAGTGCACCACGGCGGCCGGCAGGTGATCACGGTAACCCTTCAGAATCGCCAGCAAGCGCTCGCTGGCATCGCGCTCGTGCAGGAACACCGGCAGGCGCAACTCGGCAGCCAACGCAAGCTGGGCCTCCAGGGCTTTTTCCTGGAGTGGGCGAGGGGAGAAGTCACGGTTGAAGTCCAGGCCGCATTCGCCTACGGCGCGTACACGTTCTTCATTCAACAGCTGGCGCAGCTGCCGCTCGCTGTTTGCATCCCAGGCCTTGGCGTCGTGCGGGTGCACACCGGCGGTGGCGAACAGGTGCCCGCTGTCGGGGTCGAGCTGCTGGCACAGCTCCAGCGCCTGTTCGCTGACCGCAAGGTTGGTGCCGGTAAGGACCATCTGCACCACGCCAGCTTCGATGGCGCGCTCGACGATGGCTGCCTGCTGGTCGTGGAAACTGCTGTTGGTCAGGTTGACGCCGATATCGATCAGTTGCATGGTGCTACCTCGTGCCGCGGGACGGCCAGCATAGCAAAAAGCGCGATAATCGGAAAAAAGCCAAGAACTTCAGGCTGTTGCCGTGGTCTTTTACGGTCATTTATCACGAACTGCTCGTACCTCATGGACGCTGCCTACCGACCCTGGACACGTTTTCGCATGCTGCGATACCTGCTCACCCTGTTGCTGATGCTTGGGCTGATTACCGTCGGCCCCGCTTATGCACGCGTGCCGGGGCCGCAGCAGAACGTGCCGGTGAGCAAGGCCCGCGACCTGGAACAGGTGCGTAGCAGCAAGGTATTGCGGGTGCTGGTGAACCAGAGCCGCAACAGTTCCGGTGAGGTCAAGGGCGAGCCCGTCGGCATCGAGTACTACCGCCTGCGTGCGCTCGAGCATTACCTCAATGCCCGAGCCGGCGACGGTCAACAGATACGCATCAAGCTCATTCCGCGGGCCAAGGAGCAACTGCTCGGGGCCCTCCAGCGCGGTGAAGGGGACCTTGCCGCGCCCGGCGAATTGCTCGACCCGGCGGTGGTCGGTGGCGTGAACAGCAGTGCCCCGGTACTGGACCAGGTGCCATTGTGGCTGGTCGGGCGCAAGGGCGAGCGCAGTTTCAGCCGTGTCGAGCAGTTGTCCGGGCGCACTGTCGCCCTGACCAGTGCCAGCGCTGCCGGCGCACTGATCCAGCAGGTGAATCAGCAGCTGGCCCTGCGCAAGCGGCCACCGGTCAAGATCGAGTGGGTCGATTCGACCTTGGCGGTGGAAGACGTGCTGGAGATGGTCCAGGCCGGCATTTATCACCTGACCGTGGTGGAGCGGCCAATCGCCCAACGCTGGGCCAGGGTGATGCCGCGGCTGCGCCTGGACACCCGGCTGCAACTGGGCCAGCCGCAAGCCATGCGCTGGTATGTGCGACGTGATGCACCGATGCTGCTGGCCACCGTCGACCGCTTCCTGCAGGGCTACCGCGCGCCCGAGAACCAGGATGCAGCGTTCGAGCGTATCTACCGGCGCCAGTACCGCGTGCACAACCCACTGGCGCAAAAGGACCGGCAGCGGCTGACCTCGGTGCGCGCGGTGCTGCAGAAGCACGGTGCGGCGCAGCAGATCGACTGGCTCAACCTGGCTGCGTTGGCCTTCAAGGAATCAACCCTCAACCCGACGGCGCGCGGCAGTGGCGGGGCGCATGGCCTGATGCAGATCACACCCTCGGCTGCCCAGCGGGTTGGGGTCAGCAATACCGCGACGGTCGACGGTAATGTCCAGGCCAGCGCTCGCTACCTGGCGCTGATCCGCCGCAAGTTCTTTGCCAGCCCGCAAATCAACGAGCGCGAGCGCATGGCCTTTGTGCTGGCGGCCTACAACCTTGGCCCGGAGCGGGTACAGGCGATGCGCGCCGAAGCGCGCAAGCGAGGCCTCAATGGCAACCAGTGGTTCTTCCAGACCGAGCGTGTGGCCATGGAGCAGGTAGGCATGGGGCCGGTCAACTTCGTCAACAGCGTGAACAAGTACTTCCTGGCGTTCAACCGTGAGCGCGCTGCACTGGAGCGCGTAGTCAAGCGCTGACAAATCGATTCTGTCGATTGTTATGTTGGGTTTTTTGCGATTTTCATATCTACCAGATTGATTATGATGGCGCCCATCCCAACACCACATCCCAGTTTCAAGGAAGTCACCCAATGAACAACGCAATCACCCAACTGCTCTCCACCCGCGCCGGCCTGGGCCTGAGCGTGGTCCGTATTCTGGTCGGTCTGATCTTCATGGCGCACGGTGCGCAGAAGCTGTTCGGGCTGTTCGGTGGCTACGGCCTGGAAGGCACAGGGCAATGGATGGAGAGTATCGGCCTGGCGCCTGGCTACCTGATGGCCCTGCTGTCCGGCAGCGCCGAGTTCTTCGGCGGCCTGGCCCTGGTGATCGGCCTGCTGGCCCGCCCCGCGGCACTGGCACTGAGCGTAACCCTGGTAGTGGCGATTTTCTCGGTGCACATCGGCAATGGCCTGTTCATGTCCAACAATGGCTATGAGTTCGCCCTGGCGCTGCTGGCCGGCACCGTCGCAGTGCTGATCGAAGGCGCCGGCCGCTTCTCCGTCGACCGGTTGATCGCCCGCTGATAGCAGACAAGCTGCAGGCCTCAAGTTGATCACTTTCAGCTTGGGGCTTGCAGCTTGCCGCTTGTAGCTCTAGCATACCGCTTGCGCCGATTTAAACAGCTACTTGCGGGGCGCAGGACAGCCCAGCTCCGGGCCCTCCGAAATACCGCTAAAGCGCTGGTTCGGTGACGCCTCCCACCGCTGCCCAGCGGGATTCGCGAGGCGGAGAAATACTCCATGAGTTGTCCACGTACCAGTGTCTGTTTGAGCCCACTGCCTGCCAGCCAGGCGGCCCGCACACCGCGCATCCTGCTCGGTGGCCAGCATCAGCCTACCCTCTTGCGTCACCTCGAAGGCTTGTCGCGCCGCAAGGGCCAGGCCCGCGCTTTTCTGATCCAGTTTGCCGAAACCACGTGCCGCCTGGAGCAGTTCGGCAACGACCGTTTCGACTTGGCCGTCATCCAGGCGCCAGCGCCGGGCGATGCCGCCGAGGTCATTGGCCACCTCACTCGCATCGCGCGCCAGGGCTTGATTACCCGACGCTGAGGAGCGCGCTGTTGAGCACCAACATCATCACCACTGAAGGCCATGAGGCGCTGAAGAAAGAGCTCGACCATCTGTGGCGGGTGTATCGTCCGGAAATCACCCAGAAGGTGGCCTGGGCCGCCTCGCTCGGCGACCGCAGCGAAAACGCCGATTATCAGTACAACAAAAAGTTGCTGCGCGAAATCGACCGCCGTGTCCGTTACCTGCGCAAGCGCCTCGAGGACGTACGGGTGGTGGCTTATTCGCCCCAGCAAGAGGGCAAGGTGTTCTTTGGTGCCTGGGTGGAGATCGAGAACGATGATGGCGAAACCATGAAGTTTCGCATCGTCGGCTACGACGAGATCTATGGGCGTAACGACTACATCTCGATCGATTCGCCCATGGCACGTGCCCTGCTCAAGAAAGAGGAGGGCGATGAAGTAGTGGTGCACACGCCCACGGGCGAGGCCAACTGGTACGTGAACAGCATCACATACGGCCACTGAGCTGCAAGCTAAAGCAGATCTGAGTTTGCTTGCAGCTCAGCGACTACCCTTCCCGCAGCACCGCCAACGGGCTGGCATTCAGCGCCCGCCGCGTCCCCAGCACCCCAGCCGCGCCCACCAGCAGTGCACCCGCCAGGGGCAGCACCAGCAGCCATGGGTGCGGGCTCCACTGCAGGGCGAATGCGTAGCGGTACAACACCAGGGTGATCAGCTCGCAACCCAGTGCCGCCAGTGCACCACTGGCCGCCCCCAGCAACCCGAACTCGATACGCCGCGCCTTCACCAGCAGCGGCCGCGCCGCCCCCAGTGCGCGCAGCAGGGCGCCTTGGCGGATGCGCTCGTCCAGTGTTGCCTGCAAGCCCGCGAACAATACCGCCAGCCCCGCCGCCAGGACGAACAGCAGCACGTATTCGACCGCCAGGGTGACTTGGGCGAGGATGCTGCGCAACTGCTCCAGCAAGGCATCGACCTGCAGAATGGTCACTGCCGGGAACGCCCGCGACAGCGCGACAACGTCCAGGTCATGACCCGGCGCCAGGTAGAAGCTGGTCAGGTAGGTGGTGGGCAAGCCCTGCAAGGTGCCGGGCTGGAAGATCATGTAGAAGTTTGGCTGGAAGCTGTCCCAGTGCACGCTGCGCAAGCTGCTGACTCGTGCCTGGCGTTGCTCGCCCCCAATGTCGAAGGTCAACAGGTCGCCCAGTTGCACCTTCAGGCTGGCGGCAAGTTCAGCCTCCACCGAAACACCTGGTACTTCATCAGCGGAGGGCAGTGCCTGCCACCAGTTTCCCGCCGTCAGGGCATTGCCTGTCGGCAGGTCGGCAGCCCAGGTCAGGCTGAGGTCGCGCTGCACCGCACGCTCGCCGGCGGAGTCTTTGCTGACGATCTGCTGGACGGGTTGCTCGTTGATCTGCACAAGCCGGCCAGGTGTCACCGGGTAGAGCGGTGCCGAGGCCGCATTGACATCACGCAGGCGCTGGGCGAAAGGCTCGCGGTCGTCGGGCAGAATATTCAGGGCGAAATGGTTGGGAGCATCCTTGGGTAGCTGTGCCTGCCAGGTGTCCAGCAGCTCTGCGCGGAGCAACGCGACCAGTGCCATCGCCAGCAGGATCAGGCCAAACGCCAGTGCCTGGCCAGCGGCCGCCAGGGGGTGGCGCAGCAGCTGGCCCAGGCCCAGGCGCCAGGTCAGTGGGGCGCCGGCCAGCAGTTTACGCAGGCTGCGCAGGCCAAGCAGCAACAGGCCGCCCAGTACCAGCGCGGCAATCAGCCCGCCACCGAGCAGGGCGAAGGTCAGCAGCAGGTCGAGGCTGAGGCGCCACATGATCAGCCCCAGCGCGAAAAGGGCGGCGCCATACACCAGCCAACTGCTGGTTGGCACCGGCAGCAGGTCACGGCGCAGTACGCGCAGCGGCGGCACCTGGCCGAGGGCCGCAAGCGGGGGGAGGGCGAAGCCGGCCAGGGCGACCAGGCCAGTGGCGATGCCTGCCAGTGCTGGCGCGACCCCGCCCGGTGGCACCACGCTCGGCAGCAGCCCGTGTAGCAGGCGGAACAAGCCCAGTTGCGCCAGCCAGCCGAGCAGGGCACCCGCCAATGCGGCTACCAGCCCGAGCATCGCCAGTTGCAGGCAGTAGAGCCCCAGCGCCTGGTGGCGGGAAAGCCCAAGGCAGCGCAGCAGGGCGCTGGCGTCGAGGCGGCGCGTCGCATACCGGCTGGCCGACATGGCCACGGCGACGCCCGCCAGCAGCACCGCCACCAGGCTGGCCATGTTCAGGTAGCGTTCGGCCTTGCCCAGGGCACCGCCTATCTGGCGGTTGCCATCGCGGGTGTCGAGCAGGCGCTGGTTGGCTGCCAGGTTCTTTTCCAGCCCTTCGCGGTAGTGCGCCAAGGCTTGTGCATCGCCGCGCCACAGGTCGCGATAGCTGACCCGGCTACCCGGTTGAATGACCCCCGTGGCCTGCAAATCGGCCAGGTTCATCATCACCCGCGGGGTCAGGCTGTAGAAGTTGTTGGCGCGGTCCGGCTCGTAGGTCAGCACGCGGCTCATGCGCAGGGTTTTCATGCCGACGTCGATGCTGTCGCCAATGTTCAGCCCGAGGGCCGCCAGCAGGCGCGGCTCGATCCACACCTCGCCTGGTGCCGGGCCGCCGCCCGGTGTTTCCTCGGCATAGGGTGCGGCGGCGCTGCGGACCTGCCCGCGCAAGGGGTAGGCGCCATCGGCGGCCTTGATGCTCGACAGCTGAATGCCGCTGTCGCCACCGACCACGCTGGTGAACTCCACGACCTGGGCGTGGCGCAGCCCCAGCGCCTTGCCGGCGTTGACCTGATCGTCACGCGCCGGGGCGCTGCCTTGCAATACCAGGTCGGCGCCGAGGAACTCGCTGGCGCGCAACTGCATGGCGCCGTTCAGGCGGGCACCAAAATACCCGATGGCGGTGCTGGCCGCTACGGCCACCAGCAGGGCGAAGAACAGCACGCGTACTTCGCTGGCGCGGATATCGCGCAGCAGCTGGCGCAAGGCCAGGCCGCACAGGCGAGACAACGGCATGTGTGTCATCAGGCCTCCACCGGCGCGACCAGGTGGCCGGCCTCCAGGCGGATCAGACGCCGGCAGCGCCTGGCCAGGCGTTCGTCATGGGTCACCAGCACTAGCGTGGTACCGCGTTCCTTGTTCAGTTCGAACAATAGGTCGCTGATGCGCTCACCGGTGTGGCTGTCGAGGTTGCCGGTGGGTTCGTCGGCAAACAGCACCGCAGGGTGGGCGGCGAAGGCGCGGGCGATCGCCACCCGTTGTTGCTCGCCGCCGGACAGCTGGCGTGGCGTGTGGGTCAGGCGCTTGCCCAGGCCAACACGCTCGAGCAGGGTACGCGCCTGTTCGCGGGCATCGCGGCGGCCATCCAGCTCCAGCGGCAGCATGACGTTTTCCAGCGCGTCGAGGCTGTCGAGCAACTGGAACGACTGGAACACGAAACCGACGTGTTCGGCGCGCACGCGGGCGCGCTGGTCCTCATCCAGCGGGCCCAGGTCATGGCCGGCGAGGGTCACCTGCCCGGCGCTTGGGCGGTCGAGGCCGGCGAGCAGCCCCAGCAGGGTCGACTTGCCCGAGCCTGAAGCGCCGACAATGGCCAGGCTGTCGCCTTGGGCAAGGTCGAGGGAGAGCGCGTGCAGGATGGTCAGGTCACCTTCCGCACTGGGGACCACTTTGCTAAGGTTCTGCGCAACGAGAATGCTGGGGCCCATGGAGAATCCAATGCGAGTGTGGTGGTTGAGTGCCGGTCTGGCTCTGTATTGCCTGGCCCAGAGCGCGGCGGCGGGAACACTGCTGATTGTTGGCGATAGTATCAGCGCCGGTTTTGGCCTGGATACCCGCCAAGGGTGGGTCTCTTTGTTGCAGACCCGGCTCAAGGACGAAGGTTTCGACGACAAGGTGATCAATGCGTCGATCAGCGGCGACACCAGTGCAGGTGGCCAGGCGCGGCTGCCGGCGCTGCTTGCAGCGCACAAGCCAAGCCTTGTGGTGCTGGAGCTGGGCGGCAACGATGGCCTGCGGGGGCAGCCGCCAGAGCAATTGCAACAAAATCTTGCTTCGATGATCGAGCGCTCGCGCAAATCGGGTGCCAAGGTGGTGCTGCTGGGGATGCGCCTGCCGCCCAATTACGGGGTGCGCTATACCACGGCCTTTGCCAAGGTGTATGAACAGCTGGCGGCGGAGAAGCAGGTGCCGTTGGTGCCGTTTTTCCTTGAGGGCGTAGGGGGTGTGCCCGAGCTGATGCAGGCCGACGGCATCCACCCGGCACAAGGCGCGCAGCAGCGGTTGCTGGAAAATGCCTGGCCGGCGATAAAACCCTTGCTGTGACGCTTTAAACGGGGCCGGCTTTCGGATAATGTTGCGCCCCCCGTTTCGAGAGCCCCCAATGCCGCGCCCTGCCTGGTCCTTGTATGCCTACCAACTGATCGAGCCCGATGAGCAGCTCGACCTGTTCGCTTGCCAGGAAATCCGCGTCCATCTGGCCGCCCGCCAACTCGAGTTGGGAGTGCCGGTCGATCGTACCCTGTGCGGCGGGCTGCTGCCGGCACAACCGCGCTGGTCTGGCGTGCAGCGCTCGATCTACCGGGATGGCCGCCTGTGCGACCTGTGCCGGGCGATCCTCGACGCCCAGCGGCGTGGCATGCGCCCGGTTTGGCCAGAGCTCTGAAGGGGCCATTGGCACAGGAACTCCTCGCGCCTTTCATCATCTGAAACGCTTGAAGGCCGCCAATGCCTCCCGCTTGGCTCGGGGCGGGTGTACAATCGATCCTCTTGTCCCACCTTTCGAAGGATTTACCGGATGTTGCCGCGCTTTCCCGCCGTCACCCGTTGCCTGACCCTGGCCAGCCTGCTGGTAGCTGGCCCCGCCGTTGCACTGGAGCTGCCGCTGCCGCCGCCCGGTGAAGACGTCGTCGGCCAGGTGCAGGTGATCAAGGCCAAGTACGAGGACACCTTCGCCGACATCGGCACCGCCAACGACCTCGGCTATCTGGAAATGATCGCCGCCAACCCGGGTGTCGACCCCTGGCTGCCGGGCGCCGGTACCGAGATCATCCTGCCGACCCGTTACGTGTTGCCGCCCGGGCCGCGTGAAGGGGTGGTCATCAACCTTGCCGAATACCGTCTGTACTACTTCCCGAAAGGGCAGAACGTAGTGCACACCTACCCCTTGGGCATCGGCCGTGAAGGCTGGGGCTCGCCCATCGCCAACACCAAGATCACCGCCAAGACCCCGAACCCGACCTGGACCCCGCCAGCCTCGATCCGTGCCGAGCACGCCGCCGACGGTGACATCCTGCCCACTGTGGTGCCAGCAGGCCCGGACAACCCGTTGGGGCCGTTCAAGTTCACCCTGGGTGTGCCCGGTTACCTGATCCACGGTTCCAACAAGAAGTTCGGCATCGGCATGCGCACTAGCCATGGTTGCTTCCGCATGCTCAACAACAATGTGCTTGAACTGTCGAAGATGGTCCCGGTGGGTACGCCGGTGCGTATCATCAACGAGCCCTACAAGTTCGGCATCAGTGGCGGCAAGGTATATCTCGAGGCGCACACACCGCTTGATGACCAAGGCAACCCGTCGGTGGTGGACAAGCACACTGCGGTCATCAATGCCCTGCTCAAGCGTGAAGACCTGGCGAACAACCTGCGCATGAACTGGGACATGGTGCGCGATGTGGTCGCCGCCGAAGATGGCATGCCGGTTGAAATTGCCGTGCCGGTCGATAATCAGGGTGCAGCACCGATGGTGTCGAGCATCCCACCAGAGTTGCAGTAAGCCTTAAGCGACACATCCGGAGCCTGCGCCAGGTTAACCCTTGGCGCAGGCTTTTTCATGTGCGCCATATGCTTTTGTTACGGCAATAAAAAAGCCGACCCACAAGTGGATCGGCTTCTTAACAATCCGTGAGGATTATTACTTGCGGCTGGCTTTGTCCAGCATACGCAGAGCGCGCTCGTTGGCTTCGTCAGCGGTCTGCTGAGCCTTCTGAGCGGCTGCCAGTGCGTCGTCAGCCTTACGGTAGGCTTCGTCAGCACGAGCTTGAGCGCGAGCTGCTGCGTCTTCAGTCGCAGTCAGACGAGCTTCGGTTTCTTTGGATACGCTGCTGCAACCGGTAGCCAGAACTGCGGCCAGAGCCAGAGCAGAGAATTTCAGAACGTTGTTCATCGTGTTCCCCTTCAAGGACTTTCTATTAAATAGCCATCTCTCAGGAAAGAGAAACTGGCCGGCGTACATAGTACCCATTACTTGTAGTAAGTAAACTGACTGAGCGCAAGAACTGCAAAAAAATTGTTGCTGATGGCGTTGCCGTCACGATTTGCAGGCGGTTTTTGAGAAAACCGTCCAGGTGTCGCAAGCATTTGTAGTACGGGAACTTTTTTGTTGAACTAAGGGTGACTTAAACGGTCCGTCAGCGTCTTAAGCCCATGAACATCCGGCTGTTGTTGCGGGGCGCGCAGGGCATGGGATTCCCCTGTTACTGCTACTTTTTAACAGCCGCCACCTTGAGCAATCCCGCCTGTCGCGCCTACTATTTGGGGGCCCGGCCCGGTAGAACCATTGCAAACCGCCCGCGGTCCAAGGGGCATGAGGTGGCGTAGAGGTTCCTTCGCCGGATAAAACCACTGTCGGTTAAGGTAAGGGTCAGCCGAAATGACCTGCGAGGAGTAGTGATGACTGAAGCGCTGACCATCCACCATGACCAGGCCGGTCATCAGTTCGAGACCAACGTGGACGGTCATCGTGCCTACCTGACGTACATGGACCTGGGCAAGCAGACGCTGGATATCTATCGCACCTTCGTACCCAACGCCCTGCGCGGCCGTGGTATTGCTGCAGCGCTGACCGAAAAGGCCCTGGAGTACGCCGACCAGATGGGCTACACGGTGATCCCTTCGTGCTCTTATGTAGAGCGTTACATGGAGCGCCAGCAGCGCCACTCGAGCAAGGCTTGAGCGCTGCAGCACAAGCCGCACATCTATAAACGCCGGGGCCGCAAAGCGGCCCCGGCGTTTTGGTTTAAAGCGAAGCTCAGGCGCGCTGGCGCTTGGGCAGTACACCCTTGAGCTTGGCGTGCATGCTGCGCAGGGTCTTCTCGGTGGCGGCCCAGTCGATGCAGGCGTCGGTGACCGATACACCGTATTGCAGTTCTTCCAGGTTTTTCGGGATCGATTGGCAACCCCAGTTCAGGTGGCTTTCGACCATCAGGCCGATAATCGACTGGTTGCCTTCGAGGATCTGGTTGGCGACGTTCTCCATGACCAGCGGCTGCAGGGCTGGGTCCTTGTTGGAGTTGGCGTGGCTGCAGTCGACCATGATGTTGGCCTTGATCTTCGCCTTGGCCAGGTCCTGTTCGCACAGGGCGACACTGACCGAGTCGTAGTTAGGTTTGCCGTTGCCACCGCGCAGCACTACATGGCCGTAAGGGTTGCCCTTGGTGGTGACGATGGACACGCCGCCTTCCTGATTGATACCGAGGAAGCGATGCGGCTTGGACACCGATTGCAATGCGTTGATGGCCACGGTCAGGCCGCCATCGGTGCCGTTCTTGAAGCCGACCGCCGAGGACAGCCCCGATGCCATTTCACGGTGGGTCTGGGACTCGGTGGTGCGGGCGCCAATCGCCGACCAGCTGATCAGGTCCTGCAGGTACTGCGGGGAGATCGGGTCGAGCGCTTCGGTGGCAGTCGGCAGGCCTTTTTCGGCCAGGTCCAGCAGCAGCTGGCGGCCAATGTGCAGGCCATCCTGGATCTTGAACGAGTCATCCAGGTACGGGTCGTTGATCAAGCCTTTCCAGCCGACCGTGGTGCGCGGCTTCTCGAAATACACGCGCATCACCAGATACAGCGTGTCGGAAACTTCCTCAGCCAGCACCTTCAGGCGATCGGCATATTCGTGCGCGGCCTTGATGTCGTGGATGGAGCACGGGCCGACTACGACGAACAGGCGATGGTCCTTGCCGTCGAGGATATTGCGCACCACTTCGCGGCCGGCAGTCACGGTCTGCAGGGCTTTGGCGCTGAGGGGGATTTCCTTCTTGAGCTGATCGGGGGTGATCAAGGTCTCGTTGGAGGCAACGTTAAGGTCGTCGATCGGTAAATCAGCCATCGTGTTACTCGTCAGGTCACGGTGCCGGCCGCCAGCAATCCCCGTGCGGCCCAGCAGCAAGAATGTTCGCAGCGGGGAGCCGAACCTTAGCGCGTTACAGGTGGCGCGACAATGGTCTATGCCGCGGCCGTACAGGGTTTTTCCCTGCTGCAACAGCCCTGTGCTGCCATTAGGGTGCGCTAAACGCCCAAAAAGGTGTAAAAAAGCGCACCGACATCTAATCAGGAGTTCCGCATGAGCCCTCGCAAACCGCGCATCGGCATTATTGGCAGTGGTGCCATCGGAGGCTTCTATGGGCTGATGTTGGCGCGCGCCGGTTTCGATGTGCATTTTCTGTTGCGAAGCGAATACGCCGTGGTTCGCGAGCAAGGCTTGAAGCTGGAAAGCGCGCTGCATGGGGATGTACAAATAGCGGTGCAGGCCTATGCCAGTGCCGCCGACATGCCGCCGTGCGATTGGCTGCTGGTGGGCGCCAAGGCCACCAGCAATGCCGAGCTTGCACCGCTGATTGCAAAGGCAGCCGCAGCTGATGCCAAGGTGGTGCTGCTGCAGAACGGGCTGGGGGTGGAAGAACAGTTGCGGCCGGCCTTGCCGGGCAGCCTGCACCTGCTGGGCGGCCTGTGCTTTATCTGTGTCAACCGCCTGAGCCCGGGTGTGATCCGCCATCAGGCGCTGGGTGCGGTCAACCTGGGGTATCACAGTGGGCCGGCCGATGACGGCGGTGCTGCGATTGTCGAGGAAGGGGCCGCGCTGTTCCGTGCCGCCGGTGTCGACTCGCAGGCCATGGACAACCTTGGCCAGGCACGCTGGCAGAAGCTGGTGTGGAACGTGCCTTACAATGGCCTGTCGGTGTTATTGGGTGCCAGCACCACGCCGTTGATGGCTGACACCGACACGCGCGAACTCATCCAGGCCTTGATGGCTGAAGTGGTACAGGGTGCTGCAGCCTGTGGCCATGAACTGCCCGAGGGCTATGCCGACCACCTGTTCCGTGTCACCGAGCAGATGCCTGACTACTGGCCGAGCATGTACCACGATCACGCTGGGCAACGCCCTCTGGAACTGCAGGCCATTTATGCCGAGCCGTTGGCCCGGGCACGCGCGGCGGGTTGCAGCCTGCCGCGCATGCAGATGCTTTACCAGGCGCTGGCCTTCATCGACCGCGCCAATCGCGCTGGCTGAACCCTCCTGCAGCCCGCGGCAGCAGTGCGCCAGACGGCCAGGCGAGGCTGCGGCGCGCTGCTAAGCTGTAGCTTGCTCTGCCGCAACGGCAGTCGAGGAGGTCGAATGATCCGCTCCATGCTGTACGCCACCGACCTCGGTGTCTATGCCCCTTTCGTGATGCAACATGCCCTGGCCTTGGCCCGCACCTTTGGCGCGGAGCTGTACGTGATTCACGCGGTGGAACCGATGGGCCAGTTCGCCGAATCCCTCCTGCAAAGCTACCTCGACGAACAGACGCTGGATGAACTGCACAGCGAGGGCGTCAATACCGTGATGGCCAACATCGAGCAGCGGGTGCTGGAGAACTTTCGCGAAGAGTTGGGCGAGGACGCGGACCTTGCAGTGATCAAGGCGGTACGGGTGCGTCAGGGTGACCCCGCGCAGGTGATCCTCGAGCAGGCGCAGCGGCTGAGTGTCGACCTGCTGATCTTTGGTAGCCACAGTGCGGGCGCCGGGGTGGATGTGCCGATCGGCCGCACGGCGGTGCGTTTGCTGCAGTTGTCACCGGTGCCGGTGTACATGGTGCCGCTCTCGCAGCATCTCGGCCGTAGGAAAACGTGAAGCTGGCAGTAGGCTATTTCGGCGTGGCGTGTAACAAAATAGTTCTAGTTTTATTTCGTTAACCACTAATATAGTTATATCTCGTCGCTGCCTGCTGCCGCTGACTTACCGCTGATTCGAGGGAAACCTATGAAGCTTCAACAACTGCGCTACATCTGGGAAGTGGCGCACCACGACCTCAACGTCTCCGCGACGGCGCAGAGTCTGTATACCTCTCAGCCGGGGATCAGCAAGCAGATCCGCCTACTCGAGGATGAACTGGGTGTTGAAGTCTTTGCCCGCAGCGGCAAACACCTGACTCGCGTGACGCCGGCGGGTGAGCGCATCATCAATACGGCTGGCGAAATCCTGCGCAAGGTCGAGAGCATCAAGCAGATCGCCCAGGAGTTTTCCAACGAGAAGAAGGGCACGCTGTCCATCGCCACCACTCACACTCAGGCGCGCTACGCACTGCCGCCGGTGATCAGCAGCTTCATCAAGCAGTACCCGGAAGTGGCCCTGCACATGCACCAGGGCTCGCCCATGCAGATCGCCGAAATGGCCGCTGACGGCACCGTCGATTTCGCCATCGCCACCGAGGCGCTGGAGCTGTTCGGCGACTTGATCATGATGCCGTGCTACAAGTGGAACCGCTGCGTGGTAGTGCCGCAGGGCCACCCGCTGACCAAACTGCCGAAGCTCACCCTGGAGGCGGTTGCCGAATACCCGATCGTCACTTACGTGTTCGGTTTTACCGGCCGCTCCAAGCTGGACGAAGCGTTCAACCATCGCGGCCTGACGCCGAAGGTGGTATTCACTGCCGCCGACGCCGACGTGATCAAGACCTACGTGCGCCTGGGCCTGGGCGTGGGCATCGTGGCCAAGATGGCGGTCGATACCAAACTCGACAGTGACCTGGTCGCCCTGGATGCCAGCGAGCTGTTCGAAGCCAGCATCACCAAGATCGGCTTCCGTCGCGGCACCTTCCTGCGCGGCTTCATGTGCGATTTCATCGAGAAGTTCGCCCCGCACCTGACCCGTGAAGTGATGGCCAAGGCCATCCAGTGCCACAACAAGCAGGAACTCGAAGAGCTGTTCGAAGGCGTAGAGTTGCCGGTGCACTGAGTACGTAGCGCATGAAAAAACCGGCCCAAGGGCCGGTTTTTGTTTGCCTGCGAATCAGGCCTTGCTGATCAGGTTGCCGGCGTGCAGGCCGCATTCCTTCTGGGTCGCCTCTTCCCACCACCAGCGGCCCTCGCGCTCGTGCTGGTTCGGCAGCACCGGGCGTGTGCACGGTTCGCAGCCGATGCTGATGAAGCCGCGTTCGTGCAGGCTGTTGTACGGCAGCTCGAGCATGCGGATGTAGCCCCAGACTTCCGCGCTGGTCATCTGCGCCAAGGGGTTGAATTTGTACAGGGTGTGATCGGGTGTGGAGAATGCGCTGTCGATTTCCAGTGCGGCGACCTGGCTGCGGGTACCCGGGCTCTGGTCGCGGCGCTGGCCGGTGGCCCAGGCGCTGACGGTGGCGAGTTTGCGCCGCAGTGGCTCGATCTTGCGGATGCCGCAGCACTCGCCGTGGCCGTCCTTGTAGAAGCTGAACAGGCCTTTTTCCTTGACGAACGGGTCGAGCTTGGCGCGGTCAGGGCTGAGGATTTCGATCGGCAGGTTATATTGCTCGCGCACCTGGTCGATGAAACGGTAGGTCTCGGGGTGCAGGCGGCCAGTGTCGAGGCTGAATACCTTGACCTGCTTGTTCAGCTTCCAGGCCATGTCGACCAGCACCACGTCCTCGGCACCACTGAACGAGATCCATAGATCGTCGCCGAAATGTTCGAAGGCGAGCTTGAGGATGTCCTGGGGGGACTTGCTGGCGTAGGTCGCGGCCAGGGCGGCGACGTCGAAGGGTTGGCTCATCAGGCGGTTTCCATCTAGGCTGTGGCGCTGTGCGCTCGTAATGAGGTGATGGTAACAAAAAATGGCGGAGTAGACGCCGCCTCAAAGGCTTTGCAGGGTTTCCATCAGCACCCGCACCTTGGCAATCGACTCCTCGTATTCCGACTGCCAGTCGGAGTCCGCCACAACTGCGCCGCCGCCCCAGCAACTGACCTGGCCATCCTTGACCAGTAAGCTGCGGATGGCGATGGAGCTGTCCATTTCGCCACGCACATCCACGTACAGCAGCGAGCCGCAATACAGCGCGCGGCGGCTGGGCTCCAGTTCATCGATGATCTGCATGGCGCGGATTTTCGGCGCCCCGGTGATCGAGCCACCGGGGAAGCTGTCGCCGATCAGGTCCAGTGCGTCTTTGTCGCTGGCCAGTTGGCCGGTGATGCTGCTGACCAGGTGATGCACGTTGGGGTAGCTTTCCAGGCTGAACAGCTCGGGCACTTTCACCGAACCGATCTGGCAGGTGCGGCCGAGGTCGTTGCGCAGCAGGTCGACGATCATCAGGTTTTCCGAACGATCCTTGGGGCTGTGGCGCAGCTCTTCGGCGTTGCGCGCATCGATGGCTGGGTCGGCCGAGCGCGGGCGAGTGCCCTTGATCGGCCGGGTTTCGACCTGGCCTTGGCTGACGCGGATGAAGCGTTCGGGGGAGAAGCTGAGCAGTGCGCTGCCGTCGGCCAGTTGCTGGTAGCCGGAGAACGGCGTCGGGCAGGCTTTGCGCAGGGCCTGGTAGGCGCGCCACGGGTCACCTTTGCAGGGGGCGCGGAAGCGTTGCGTCAGGTTGATCTGGTAGCAGTCACCGGCCTGGATGTAGCGCTGTACGTGATCGAATGCCGCCTGATAGTGCTCGGGCTGCAGATCGCCGTGCATCGGGGCGAGCAAGTTGAAATCGCCAGCCGTAGCGCTGTCGGGTGCTTCGAACAGGGCGATCAGGCGTTCGCGTTCTTCAGTGGCAAGGCCAGGGTGGAGCACCAGTTGGCTGGTACCCAGAAGATGGTCGGTTACCAGCGCCCAGGCGTACAGCCCAAGTTGGGCGTCGGGCAGGCCCAGGTCATCCACGGCCAGGCTGGGCAGATGCTCCAGGCGGCGGCCGAAGTCGTAGCTAAGGTAGCCGATCAGGCCGCCGGCAAACGGCAGCTCGATACCGTCGGGCAACTGCGCCTCGCCCAGTTGATGCAGGCCGTCACGCAGGCGCTGCAGGAAGGCGCGGCCCGCTTCGCCGGGCTGGGCCTGCAGGTGTTGCAGTGGCCAGGCGCTAAGCAGGTCGAAGCGGCCTCGCTCGGCGCCGGGGCGGGCGCTGTCGAGCAAGATCGCCCCGGGCGCCTGGCGCAGGCGGGCGAAATAGGCGGCAGGGTCGGGCTGGTAGGGCAGGGGATAAAGCGTGCAGGTCGGCATCAGTGTGGACGGCGATGTAAAAGCGAGGAGGGCGATTGTAGACCTGTGCAGGAAATGCGCCTAGCACTGGGCGCGACATTCAACCATTGGGTTGCGGCCCGGGGCTGCTTTGCAGCCCATTCGCGGGGCAAGCCCGCTCCCACAGCTACAGCGTGCCCCTTGAGCGCAACACTGTACCTGTGGGAGCGGGCTTGCCCCGCGAAGCGGGCCCCGTCGTTACTGGCTCAGCGCGGATGCACGTGGCCGAACAGGCTCTGTGTCACGCGTACGCGCTGCTCGGCATCCTCGGTCACACCCTCTTTGGCCAGCGCCTCGATGTGCGCTTCGATGGCATGGGTGCGCTGGGTCAGCCCAGTGTCGTTGGCGATCTGGATGTTCAGGCCGGGGCGGGCGTTGAGTTCGAGAATCAGCGGCCCTTTGTCCTGGTCCAGCACCATGTCCACGCCGATGTAGCCCAGGCCGCACAGCTCATAGCAGCCGGCTGCCAGCTTCATGAAGCCGTCCCAGTTCGGCAGTTGCACGCCGTCCACCGCATTGGTGGTGTCCGGGTGCTTGCTGATGATGTTGTTCAGCCAGGTGCCGCGCAGGGTCACGCCAGTGGCCAGGTCCACACCCACGCCGATGGCGCCTTGGTGCAGGTTGGCCTTGCCGCCGGACTGGCGGGTCGGCAGGCGCAGCATGGCCATGACCGGGTAGCCCATCAGCACGATGATGCGGATATCCGGCACGCCTTCGTAACTGATGCTCTTGAAGATCTGATCGGGGGTTACCCGGTATTCGATCAGCGCGCGGTCGCGGTGCCCGCCCAGCGAGTACAGGCCGGTGAGGATGCTCGAGACCTGGTGCTCGATTTCCTCGTGGCTGATGATCTTGCCCGAGACGGTGCGGTAACGATCCTCGAAGCGGTCGGCAATCACCAGAATGCCGTCACCGCCGGCGCCTTGGGCCGGCTTGATGACGAAGTCGTTGCGCCCACCGATGATCTCGTGAAGCTTGTCGATCTGCTTCTCGGTCTCGATCACGCCGTACATTTCCGGCACGTGAATGCCGGCGGCCAGTGCGCGCTCCTTAGTGATGATCTTGTCGTCGACGATCGGGTACAGGCTGCGCTTGTTGTACTTCAGTACATAGTCCGCGTTGCGCCGGTTGATCCCCATGATGCCCCGGGCCTCCAGGGCTTTCCACGTCTTGATCAGGCCAAACATCAGGCGTCAGCCTTCTTCAGGAATGCCTTGAAGCGCACCAGCTCGGTCAGGCGGTAGCCGCGGTAACGGCCCATCGCCAGCATGAAGCCCACCAGAATCAGCAGCACCGCCGGGAAGGTGAAGACGAAGTACACCAGCTCCGGCACCATCATCAGCAGGTGCGCGAGCGACGCAGCGAACAGGGTGCCGATGGCCACTTTCATGGCATGGCCGCCGCCACGTTCTTCCCAGGTGATCGACAGGCGTTCGATGGTCATGGTCAGAATCACCATCGGGAACAGCGCCACCGACAGGCCGCGCTCCAGGCCCAGCTTGTGGCTGAACAGGCTGATGGCGGCAATGAGGACCACGACGAAGGTCAGCACCACCGACAGGCGTGGCAGCATCTGCAGTTTGAGGTGCTCGAGGTAGGAACGTAACGACAGGCCCAACGCCGTGATCACCGTGAACAACACGATGCCGAAGCCCAGTTGCGTCTCACGGAAGGCCAGGGCGATCAGAACGGGGGTGAACGTGCCCAGCGTCTGGATGCCGATCAGGTTGCGCAGCACCAGGATCACCAGCACGCCGATCGGGATCATCACCATGATCATGAAGGTCTGCTGGGTCTGCAGCGGCAAGCCGTACAGCGAGTATTCGAGGAAGTCGGCGTCGGTGTTCTCGTCGGTCAGCTTGGCCAGGCGGATGGCGTTCATCTCGCTGTTGTTCATGCTGAAGGTGACGTTGGCTTTCTTGCCGCCATCGACGGTGATCAGGTTATCGTCACCAGTCCACCACAGCAGGCGGTCGCTGGGCAGGCCCTGCTCGCCGGTGTCCGGGTTGAAGTACAGCCAGTCGTTGCCGTTGAAGCTGCGCAGCCACAGCTCAGGGGTTTGCGGCGTATCGGCGACCAGGCGGATGGTGTGGACTTTCTCCATCGGCACGTGGGCAATCGACAGCAGCAGGTCGATGACCTGGGCTTTTTTCATCGACGAAGTGTCGCCGGCCAGCAGCAGCTTGACGTTGTCGTCGTTGAGGTTGTTGACCCGCTTGATGGTCTCGCTGACAAAGGTTTCGACGTCGGCCGAATGCTGGCGGATAGGCGCCATCAGGGCTTCGGCAGCGATCTTCTCGGGGCCTTCGACCGCCAGGCTGTCACGGAAGGTCGGGCCTTTGACGGTAGTCTTTTCGTTGCTGTACCGCTTGGTCAGCACCAGGCGGTAGTAGAGGGTCTGGTTGCCGCTGGCGCGGCGGGCCGACCAGGTCACCTTGCGGTTGCCATCGGCCCGGTTGACGCTGACCCCGTAGTTGTTGGAGATGAAGCTCTCGTTGAGGCTGACGTAGTCACGGTTCAGCGGCGGCACGAACATCTGTACCTTGACCGGGTCCTTGGTGCTGGCGACGAACTCGACCTTGGCGTCGATGTTCCACAGGTCGTCGGTTTCATCCTCGGTCACCGGGATGCCGAGGAAGAAGATCTGATAAGCCGTGACCGCCACGCCCAGCAACACCAGGACGGTGATCAGGACTTTCAGATGGAGGGTAAGAGAGCGCATCGGGATTACTCTGCTTTAGGAGCGTCGGTGGCACAGGCAGGTTTGCCGGCCGCGTATTTAAGGCTTGGGTCGACCAGCGCGTCGAAGTGCTTGAGCGCCTCGGAACCGATCAGCAGCGGGAACTGGAACGCGCTGCGGTCGGTGAGGTTGACTTCGATGGTGCGCAAGGCCTGGCCCATGCAGATTTCGAGTTCGATGACCGGCCGGGCGGTATAGGCCTTGCCCGATTCCGAATCATAGTCGCTGGCGCGGCGCTTGATCTTGCTGACCCTGGCCAGCGGGCGTTCGATCGGGTGCGAATGGGCGGCGTCGATGGCCAGGTAGAAGCGCACCCAGCTCTCACCGTTGCGCTTGAAGCGCTTGATGTCGCGGGCACTCAAGGACGCGGTCTTGGCGCCGGTGTCGAGCTTGGCGGCCACCTCGAGGTCCAGGTCGCCAAGGCGGGCGTATTCGTTGAGACCGTATACGGTCTTGCCCGCCGCCTGGCCAAGGGCCGGCAGCAGGGTGAGGCATAACAGCAATAAAACGGGTGTGAGTCTCATAGTCCTGGCGCGGTGCTGTGCAAGATTCGGGGCAAGGCGACTGGCAGGTACTGCGCAAGCTTCCTCGGTTCATCTGTCAACAACATGAATAAATGACAGATACGCTATCCATACTCCGTTGGAGGCGCGGCATTCTATCACGCCGATGTCTTGACGCCAGCGCATCGCGATCAGACAGCGCGCGCAGCGGGTTAGTTCGTTCTTAGACGATTGTCGACAATGTTCATTTTGTCTTTGACGGGAAGCGCGGTATTCGCTAGTTTCTGCTCATGTGATTAGCAAGGTGTCGACAATATGCTGGACCTCAGCAACCCCAGCCCTGCTATGGCAGACGAAACGGAAACCTTGTCCGAGAATGTCTTCCGGCGTATCCAGGCGGCCATCGTCAAGGGTGAGATCGCCCCAGGCAGCAAGATCTCCGAGCCGGAACTGGCGCGCACTTATGGCATCAGCCGCGGCCCGCTGCGCGAGGCCATCCACCGCCTGGAGGGCCAGCGCCTGCTGGTACGGGTGCCGCATGTGGGGGCCCGCGTGGTGTCGCTGAACCATGCCGAGCTGATCGAGCTGTACGAAATTCGCGAATCACTGGAAGGCATGGCGTGCCGCCTGGCCGCCGAGCGCATGAGCCAGGGCGACATCGACGAGCTGCGCCGGGTGCTCGATACCCACGAGCGCGACGCCGCGTTCCAGGCCGGGCTGGGCTATTACCAGCAAGAGGGCGACTACGACTTCCATTACCGGATTATCCAGGGCAGCGGCAACCAGACCCTGGTCAAGATGCTCTGCGGCGAGCTCTACCAGCTGGTGCGCATGTACCGCATACAGTTCTCCGCCACGCCCAACCGCCCGCGCCAGGCGTTTGCCGAGCACCACCGTATTCTCGATGCCATCGCTGATCGTGACGGCGAGCTGGCCGAACTCCTGATGCGCCGCCACATCGGCGCGTCCAAGCGCAATATCGAGCGTCACTATCTGGACGCCAACAACAATAGCCCACGAGGTGAGAAATGACTGTGAAGAGCACCCCCGGTCAGCGTTTCCGCGACGCCGTTGCCGCCGAACACCCCCTGCAAGTGGTTGGTGCGATCAACGCCAACCATGCGCTGCTGGCCAAGCGCGCCGGCTTCAAGGCCATCTACCTGTCTGGGGGCGGTGTCGCGGCAGGCTCCCTGGGCCTGCCGGACCTGGGCATCACCGGCCTTGATGACGTACTGACCGACGTGCGCCGCATCACCGACGTCTGCGACCTGCCGCTGCTGGTGGACGTCGACACCGGCTTTGGCGCCTCGGCCTTCAACGTTGCGCGTACCGTGCGCTCCATGTGCAAGTTCGGCGCTGCCGCCATCCACATCGAAGACCAGGTAGGCGCCAAGCGTTGTGGCCACCGGCCAAACAAGGAGATTGTCAGCCAGCAGGAGATGGTCGACCGGATCAAGGCGGCGGTGGATGCCCGTACCGATGACAGCTTCGTGATCATGGCGCGTACCGATGCCCTGGCCGTCGAAGGCCTGAATGCCGCGCTGGACCGCGCCGCCGCCTGCATCGAGGCCGGTGCCGACATGATTTTCCCGGAAGCCATCACTGAACTCTCGATGTACAAGACCTTCGCCGACCGGGTGAAGGCGCCTATCCTGGCCAACATCACCGAATTCGGTGCCACGCCGCTGTACACCACCGAAGAGCTCGCGGCGGTCGATGTGTCGCTGGTGCTGTACCCACTGTCGGCCTTCCGCGCCATGAACAAGGCAGCCGAGAATGTCTACACCGCGCTGCGCCGCGACGGCACGCAGAAGAACGTGATCGACACCATGCAGACCCGCATGGAGCTCTACGATGCCATTGGTTACCACGCGTTCGAACAGAGCCTCGATGCGCTGTTTGCGCAGAAAAAAGGTTGAGCCAATGCTGGCCTCATCGCCGGCAAGCCGGCTCCCACAGCTACAGCGCCAAGCTTGAGTGTGGGAGCCGGCTTGCGGCGACAGGGCTGGTACAGGCACCCCGAATTAGCCAGAAAGATATCCATAACAAATTCAAGAAAGGAGAAACACCATGGCCGAAGCAAAAGTACTCAGTGGCGCAGGCCTGCGTGGCCAGGTGGCCGGCCAGACCGCACTGTCGACCGTCGGCCAGGCCGGTGCCGGCCTGACTTACCGGGGTTATGACGTGCGCGACCTGGCGGCTGCAGCCGAATTTGAAGAGGTCGCCTACCTGCTGCTGTACGGCGAGCTGCCGACCCAGGCCGAGCTGGCTGACTACAAGCACAAGCTCAAAGGCCTGCGCGACCTGCCCCAGGCCCTGAAGGAAGTGCTTGAGCGCATACCGCGCGACGCCCACCCGATGGACGTGATGCGCACCGGCTGCTCGGTGCTGGGTACCCTGGAGCCGGAGCTGACCTTCGAGGCCCAACGCGACAAGACCGACCGCCTGCTCGCCCTGTTCCCGGCGGTGATGTGCTACTGGTACCGCTTCACCCACCACGGTGTGCGCATCGACTGCACCAGCGACGAAGACACCCTTGGCGGCCACTTCCTGCATCTGCTGCACGGCAAGAAGCCAAGTGAACTGCACGTCAAGGTGATGAACGTATCCTTGATCCTCTACGCCGAGCACGAGTTCAACGCTTCGACTTTCACTGCCCGCGTTTGCGCCTCGACCCTGTCCGACCTGTACTCCTGTGTCACGGCCGCCATCGGTTCGCTGCGCGGCCCACTGCACGGCGGCGCCAACGAGGCGGCGATGGAGCTGATCGAGCGCTTCCAGTCCCCGCAGGAGGCTACCGCCGAGCTGCTGCGCATGCTTGAGCGCAAGGACAAGATCATGGGCTTTGGCCATGCCATCTACAAAGAGTCCGACCCGCGCAACGAGGTGATCAAGGGCTGGTCGAAGCAGCTGGCCGACGAGGTGGGTGACAAGGTGCTGTACCCGGTTTCCGAGGCCATCGACAAGACCATGTGGGAGCAGAAGCGCCTGTTCCCCAACGCCGATTTCTACCATGCCTCGGCGTACCACTTCATGGGCATCCCGACCAAGCTGTTTACCCCGATCTTCGTCTGCTCGCGCCTGACCGGCTGGGCGGCGCATGTGTTCGAGCAGCGCGCCAACAACCGCATCATCCGCCCGAGCGCCGAGTATGTCGGCGTCGAACAGCGCCAGTTCGTGCCAATCGAGCAGCGCTAAGTTGGAGGCCTTCGCGATCCAGGGCCGTACCCATGTGGGAGCGGCCTTGTGTCGGGAAGGGGGGCTTAGCGCCCCCAATGGCCCGAACTGCCACCGATTACCGTGACCGAGCCCGATAACTATATGAACACCGCATACCGCAAAGCCCTGCCAGGCACCGCCCTGGACTATTTCGACGCCCGCGCCGCGGTCGAGGCAATCAAACCCGGCGCCTACGACAGCCTGCCGTACACCTCCCGCGTGCTGGCCGAAAACCTGGTGCGCCGCTGCGACCCGGCAACCCTCGATGCCTCGCTGGGCCAGCTGATCGAGCGCAAGCGCGACCTCGACTTCCCCTGGTTCCCGGCCCGCGTGGTGTGCCACGACATCCTCGGCCAGACCGCCCTGGTGGACCTTGCCGGCCTGCGTGATGCCATCGCCGACAAAGGCGGTGACCCGGCCGCAGTCAACCCGGTGGTGCCGGTGCAGTTGATCGTCGACCATTCGCTGGCCGTTGAGTGCGGTGGTTTCGATCCGCAGGCGTTCGACAAGAACCGCGCCATCGAAGACCGTCGCAATGAGGACCGCTTCCACTTCATCAACTGGACCAAGAAAGCGTTCAAGAACGTCGACGTGATCCAGCCCGGCAACGGCATCATGCACCAGATCAACCTGGAGAAAATGTCGCCGGTGATCCACAGCGACCGTGGCGTTGCCTACCCCGACACCTGTGTCGGCACCGACAGCCACACCCCGCACGTCGACGCCCTGGGTGTAATCGCCATTGGCGTAGGCGGCCTTGAAGCTGAAAACGTCATGCTGGGCCGCGCCTCGTGGATGCGCCTGCCGGAAATCGTCGGCGTCGAGCTGGGCGGCAAGCTGGCGCCTAACATCACCGCCACCGACCTGGTGCTGGCCCTGACCGAGTTCCTGCGCAAGCAGAAGGTGGTGGGTGCCTACCTCGAATTCTACGGCGAAGGCGCGCGTGCCCTGACCCTCGGCGACCGCGCGACCATCTCCAACATGGCGCCGGAATATGGCGCCACTGCGGCGATGTTCGCCATCGACCAGCAGACCATCGACTACCTCAAGCTGACCGGCCGTGAAGAACGGCAGGTCAACCTGGTGGAAACCTACGCCAAGGCCACCGGCCTGTGGGCTGACGCCCTGGCCAACGCCGAGTACGAGCGGGTGCTGCACTTCGACCTGTCGAGCGTGGTGCGCAACATGGCCGGGCCGTCCAACCCACACGCCCGGGTGGCGACCAGCGACTTGGCGGCCAAGGGCATTGCCGGCGCATGGGAAGACGTGCCGGGGCAGATGCCGGACGGCGCGGTGATCATCGCCGCCATTACCAGCTGCACCAACACCAGCAACCCGCGCAACGTGATTGCCGCCGGCCTGCTGGCGCGCAACGCCAACAAGCTCGGCCTGGCCCGCAAACCGTGGGTCAAGTCGTCGCTGGCGCCGGGCTCCAAGGCTGTGCAGCTGTACCTTGAAGAAGCCGGCCTGGAAAAAGAGCTGGAGCAACTGGGCTTCGGCATCGTCGCGTTCGCCTGCACCACCTGCAACGGCATGTCCGGTGCGCTGGACCCGGTGATCCAGCAGGAGATCATCGACCGCGACCTGTACGCGACCGCCGTGCTATCGGGCAATCGCAACTTTGACGGGCGCATCCACCCGTACGCCAAGCAGGCGTTCCTCGCATCGCCGCCGCTGGTGGTGGCCTATGCCATCGCCGGCACCATCCGCTTCGACATCGAGAAGGATGTGCTGGGCGTGGTCGATGGCAAGGAAATCCGCCTGAAGGACATCTGGCCGAGCGATGAAGAGATCGACGCGGTGGTGCGCGCCGCGGTCAAGCCGGAGCAGTTCCGCAAGGTCTACATCCCGATGTTCGCCATCGAAGAAGACCGTGGCCCGAAAGTCGCACCGCTGTACGACTGGCGCCCGATGAGCACCTACATCCGCCGCCCACCTTACTGGGAGGGGGCCTTGGCCGGTGAGCGCAGCCTGCGCGGCATGCGCCCGCTGGCGGTGCTGCCGGACAACATCACCACCGACCACCTGTCGCCCTCCAACGCCATCATGCTCGACAGCGCCGCTGGCGAATACCTGGCGAAAATGGGCCTGCCGGAAGAAGACTTCAACTCCTACGCCACCCACCGCGGTGACCACCTGACCGCGCAGCGTGCCACCTTCGCCAACCCCAAGCTGTTCAACGAAATGGTGCGCAAGGACGACGGCAGCGTGAAGCAGGGCTCGCTGGCGCGCATCGAGCCGGAAGGCAAGGTAACCCGCATGTGGGAAGCCATCGAAACCTACATGCAGCGCAAGCAGCCGCTGATCATCGTTGCCGGTGCCGACTACGGTCAGGGTTCATCCCGCGACTGGGCGGCCAAGGGCGTGCGCCTGGCGGGTGTCGAGGCGATCGTGGCCGAGGGCTTCGAGCGCATTCACCGCACCAACCTGGTGGGCATGGGCGTGCTGCCGCTGGAGTTCCAGGCGGGTACCGATCGCAAGACCCTGGGCCTGGATGGCAGCGAAACCTATGACGTGCTCGGTGAGCGCAAGCCACGTGCAACGCTGACGTTGGTGGTGACCCGCCGTAATGGTGAGCGGGTCGAGGTGCCGGTGACCTGCCGGCTGGATACCGCCGAGGAAGTGTCGATCTACGAGGCGGGTGGGGTGCTTCAGCGCTTTGCCCAGGACTTCCTCGAAGCATCGGCCTGAGTGGTTAGGGCTGCTTCGCAGCCCATCGCCGGCAAGCCGGCTCCTACAGGTGCGGCGCAAGCTTCGAAACGACGCTGCAGGTGTAGGAGCTGGCTTGCCGGCGATGGGCCGCGCAGCGGCCCCAAGGCATATTGCACTTTCTAACAGGACAGCACAGCAATGGCACACGCACCCCAAATCAAGATCCCCGCCACCTACATCCGCGGCGGCACCAGCAAAGGCGTGTTTTTCCGCCTGCAGGATCTCCCCGAACAGGCCCAGGCCCCCGGCCCGGCCCGCGATGCACTGCTGCTGCGCGTCATCGGCAGCCCCGACCCCTACGCCAAGCAGATCGACGGCATGGGTGGCGCCACCTCCAGCACCAGCAAAGCTGTGATCCTCTCGCCCAGCAGCAAGCCCGAACACGACGTTGACTACCTGTTCGGCCAGGTCGCCATCGACAAGGCCTTTGTCGACTGGAGTGGCAACTGCGGCAACCTGTCCGCTGCCGTTGGCTCGTTCGCCATCAGCAGCGGCCTGGTCGACCCGGCGCGCATTCCGCGCAATGGCGTGGCCACCGTGCGCATCTGGCAGGCCAACATCGGCAAGACCATCATCGCCCACGTGCCGATCACCGAAGGTGAGGTGCAGGAAACCGGCGACTTCGAGCTCGACGGTGTGACGTTCCCGGCGGCTGAAGTGCAGCTTGAGTTCCTTGACCCAGCCGCCGACGAAGACGGTGGCGGCGGGGCGATGTTCCCCACCGGTAACCTGGTGGATGACCTGGAGGTGCCTGGCATCGGCACGTTCAAGGCCACCCTGATCAATGCCGGTATCCCGACCATTTTCGTCAATGCCGCCGATATCGGTTACACCGGCACCGAACTGCAGGACGCCATCAACGGTGATGCCCAGGCGCTGACGCGCTTCGAGACCATCCGTGCCTACGGCGCCGTGCGCATGGGCCTGATCGAGCATGTCGACCAGGCTGCCGGGCGTCAGCACACGCCGAAGGTGGCTTTCGTTGCGCCGCCAAGCACCTACACTGCGTCCAGTGGCAAGGCGGTTGCGGTGGCTGACATCGACCTGCTGGTGCGCGCATTGTCCATGGGCAAGCTGCACCACGCGATGATGGGCACCGCCGCTGTGGCCATCGGTACCGCTGCTGCCATCCCTGGCACACTGGTCAACCTCGCTGCAGGCGGGGGCGAGCGCAGTGCCGTGCGCTTTGGTCATCCCTCCGGCACGCTGCGGGTTGGCGCCGAGGCTCGCCAGGTTAAGGGTGAATGGACGGTGACCAAGGCAATCATGAGCCGTAGTGCTCGCGTGCTGATGGAAGGCTGGGTGAGGGTGCCTGGCGATAGCTTCTGAGGCACCACTGGCGCTTGGCTTTGGATGAGTGGGGCCGCTTGCGGCCCTGAATTCACAGGAGCTGCATATGAGCGCCAACGTAGACCTGAACGAGCGCCCTGACTACGACCAGGTGCTGCAAACCCTTGCCGACTATGTGCTCAGCTACCGGGTGGAGTCGCCCGAAGCGCTGGACACTGCGCGCAACTGCCTGATGGACACCCTGGGCTGCGGCCTGCTGGCCCTGCGCTTCCCTGAATGCACCAAGCACCTTGGGCCGCTGGTGGAAGGCACCGTGGTGCCCAATGGTGCCCGCGTGCCTGGCACCAGCTACCGCCTGGACCCGGTCAAGGCTGCCTGGGACATTGGCTGCACGGTACGCTGGCTGGATTACAACGACACCTGGCTGGCCGCCGAGTGGGCCCACCCTTCGGATAACCTGGGCGGCATCCTGGCGGTGGCCGATCACCTTTCGCAAAAGCACGTGGCAAACGGTGAAGCCCCGCTGCTGATGCGCGAAGTGCTCGAAGCCATGGTCATGGCGCATGAGATTCAGGGCGTGCTGGCGCTGGAAAATTCATTCAACCGTGTGGGCCTCGACCACGTAGTGCTGGTCAAGGTGGCGTCTACCGCGGTGTGCGCCAAGCTGATGGGCGCCAACCGCGAACAACTGCTCTCGGCCTTGTCCCATGCCTTCGTCGATGGCCAGGCGCTGCGCACCTACCGCCATGCGCCGAATGCCGGCTCGCGCAAGTCCTGGGCTGCAGGTGATGCTTCGAGCCGGGGAGTGCGCCTGGCCGATATCGCGCTGCGGGGCGAGATGGGGGTGCCTGGCGTGCTGACGGCGCCGCAGTGGGGGTTTTACGACGTGTCCTTCAGCCACACCAACAAGGACCTGGCGCTTAAGCCCTCGGCCCAACAAACACTAAAGCTGCCGCAACCCTTGGCCAGCTACGTGATGGAAAACGTGTTGTTCAAGGTCAGCTTCGCGGCGGAGTTCCACGCCCAGACTGCCTGCGAGGCTGCGGTCAGCCTGCACCCGCAGGTGCGCAATCGCCTGCATGAAGTCGACCGCATCATCATCACCACCCAGGAGTCGGCGATCCGCATCATCTCCAAGGTCGGTGCGTTGGCCAACGCCGCCGATCGCGACCATTGCCTGCAATACATGGTGGCGGTGCCACTGATTTTCGGTTACCTGGTGGCAGAGCATTACGAGGACGCTTTTCACGCGGCCCACCCGAGCATCGACCGCTTGCGCGAAAAAATGGAAGTGGTCGAGGACCTGCGGTTCACCCGTGAATATTTGGAGGCGGACAAGCGCTCCATCGCCAATGGTTTGCAGGTGTTTTTCAAGGATGGCAGCAGCACCGAGCAGGTGGTGGTGGAGTACCCGGTTGGGCACCGGCGCCGGCGCGGGGAGGGCATCCCGCTATTGGAGGCGAAGTTCAGGGAGAACCTGGCGACGCGGTTTGCGCGGCAGCGCTGTCAGCAGATCTTCGAACTGTGCACGGACCAGCAGAAACTCGAGTCTACGGCGGTGCACCGGTTTGTGGACTTGTTTGTGATTTGAGGTTGCGTTGGCCGGCGTCTTCGCGGGGCAAGCCCGCTCCCACGACACGGCTGTGGGAGCGGGCTTGCCCCGCGAAGACGCCTGAAAGAGTAATAAAAAAACCCCAGCATCTCTGCCGGGGTTTTTTCACAGCTTACGGCTACTTACGCTTGAACAACCGGGATCTTGGCGTTGGCCGCAGCCTCGCGGAACTCGGCGATCTGGTCGAAGCTCAGGTAGCGGTAGACGTCGGCAGCCATGCTGTCGATGTCTTTGGCGTACTGCATGTACTCTTCGACGGTCGGCAGCTTGCCGATGATCGAAGCGACAGCAGCCAGCTCGGCCGATGCCAGGTACACGTTGGTCGCGTCGCCCAGGCGGTTCGGGAAGTTACGGGTCGAAGTGGAAACCACGGTCGAACCGGTCTGCACACGTGCCTGGTTACCCATGCACAGCGAGCAGCCTGGCATTTCCATGCGCGCACCGGCCTTGCCGTAGATGCCGTAGTAGCCTTCTTCGGTCAGCTGGTGAGCGTCCATCTTGGTTGGCGGAGCCAGCCACAGACGGGTAGGGATGCCACCCTTGACCTTCTCCAGCAGCTTGCCAGCCGCGCGGAAGTGGCCGATGTTGGTCATGCACGAACCGATGAACACTTCGTCGATCTTCTCGCCCTGTACCGAAGACAGCAGGCGGGCATCGTCCGGGTCGTTCGGCGCGCAGAGCACAGGCTCCTTGACGTCGGCCAGGTCGATTTCGATGATTTCAGCGTACTCGGCATCGGCGTCGGCCGACAGCAGCTCAGGGTTGGCCAGCCAGGCTTCCATGGCCTGGGCGCGACGCTCCAGGGTACGTGGGTCGCCGTAGCCTTCGCCGATCATCCAGCGCAGCAGGGTGATGTTGGACTGCAGGTACTCGGCGATGGCCTTTTCCGGCAGCTTGATGGTGCAGCCGGCAGCGGAACGCTCGGCCGAGGCGTCGGACAGCTCGAATGCTTGCTCGACGGTCAGTTCGTCCAGGCCTTCGATTTCCAGGATGCGGCCGGAGAAGGCGTTTTTCTTGCCCTTCTTCTCGACGGTCAGCAGGCCCTTCTGGATGGCGTAGTAAGGGATGGCATGTACCAGGTCACGCAAGGTGATGCCCGGTTGCAGTTTGCCCTTGAAGCGCACCAGGATCGACTCTGGCATGTCCAGCGGCATGACGCCGGTGGCGGCAGCGAAGGCCACCAGGCCGGAACCGGCCGGGAACGAGATGCCGATCGGGAAGCGGGTGTGCGAGTCACCACCGGTACCGACGGTGTCCGGCATCAGCATGCGGTTCAGCCAGCTGTGGATGATGCCGTCGCCTGGGCGCAGCGACACGCCGCCACGGGTGCGGATGAAGTCTGGCAGGGTGTGGTGGGTGGTGACGTCGATCGGCTTCGGATAGGCTGCGGTGTGGCAGAACGACTGCATCACCAGGTCTGCAGAGAAGCCCAGGCACGCCAGGTCTTTCAGCTCGTCGCGGGTCATCGGGCCAGTGGTGTCCTGGGAGCCGACGGTGGTCATCTTCGGCTCGCAGTAGGCACCTGGGCGCACGCCTTGGCCTTCAGGCAGGCCGCATGCACGGCCGACCATCTTCTGCGCCAGGGTGAAGCCCTTGGTCGAAGCGGCAGGCTGCTCCGGTTTCTTGAACAGATCGACAGGGCCCAGGCCCAGCTCGGCGCGGGCTTTTTCGGTCAGGCCACGGCCAACGATCAGCGGGATACGACCACCAGCGCGGACTTCGTCCAGCAGCACTTCGGTTTTCAGTTCGAAGTGGGTGACCAGCTCATCGCTGCCATGGCGGCGCACTTCACCTTTGTACGGGTACACGTCGATGACGTCGCCCATGGCCAGGTTGGTGCAGTCGAATTCGATCGGCAGGGCGCCGGCGTCTTCCATGGTGTTGTAGAAGATCGGGGCGATCTTGGGGCCGAAGCAGAAACCGCCGGCGCGCTTGTTCGGCACGTACGGGATGTCGTCGCCGAAGAACCACAGCACCGAGTTGGTGGCGGATTTACGCGACGAACCGGTACCGACCACGTCACCGACGTAGGCGACCGGGAAGCCTTTGGCCCTTACCGCTTCGATCTGCTTCAGTGGGCCGACCGAGCCTGGTTGCTCTGGTTCGATGCCGTCGCGGGCCATTTTCAGCATGGCCAGGGCGTGCAGCGGGATGTCAGGGCGCGACCAGGCGTCTGGCGCAGGGGACAGGTCGTCGGTGTTGGTTTCGCCAGGCACCTTGAACACGGTCAGGGTGTACTTGTCGGCGATGGCAGGGCGCGAGGTGAACCACTCGCCAGCAGCCCAGGATTCCAGCACGGCCTTGGCGTGGACGTTGCCCGCCTTGGCTTTTTCGGCCACGTCGTGGAAGGCATCGAACATCAGCAGGGTGTGCTTGAGCTTTTCGGCCGCGACGGCGCCCAGTTCGGCGTCATCCAGCAGCGCGACCAGCGTTTCGATGTTGTAGCCGCCCTGCATGGTGCCCAGCAGCTCGGTGGCGAGCTTGCGGTCGATCAGCGGGGACTTGGCTTCGCCCTTGGCCACGGCGGAGAGGAAAGCGGCCTTTACGTAGGCAGCTTCGTCGACCCCTGGTGGTACGCGGTTGGTGATCAGGTCTACGAGGAAGGCTTCTTCGCCGGCTGGCGGGTTTTTCAGCAGCTCGACCAGGCCTGCAGTTTGTTCGGCGTTCAGCGGCTGGGGCACGATACCCAGGGCGGCACGCTCTTCGATGTGTTTGCGGTAGGCTTCAAGCACAGTTATTACCCTCATCAGTGGTCCCTAAAGGGAGTCCGGGACGCTCATCCAGCATTCTCTGCACCCATGCGCAATGACGGCTTCTTGGGCCGCCCAGCCAGGGTCGCAGAGAATCCTTACAGAAGCTGCTTTCAAAGTTTTACGCCTGCAGAACGGGGAGCTGATGAGGGCTGGCGCGGGCATGCGAGGGTGCATGGCCCGGGCCAACGCCGTTCTACCGGATTAACTGTGCTCGTGACGCTTTGAAAACAGCTTCCAACGGACATTGTTGCCTTGAAAAGGCGGGATGATTCTACGGCAAATTGTCGCGGAAGGTAAGGCGGCGAACATGACTTTAACGAGTGACCGTGGTTAGACAAAGGGCTAACATGGGCCTGTGTTCCGCCGCCAAGCCGTTGTTTTTCCATGTCCAACCAATCCATCAAGACCCCTTGCGTCGGCCTTTGCTCCACGGTGTATGGAGACACGGTATGCCGTGGCTGCAAGCGTTTCCACCATGAAGTGATCCACTGGAATGGCTATGACGAGGCGCAGAAGCGCGCTGTGTGGCTGCGCCTGGAGCAGCTTCTGGCGCAGGTGATGATGGCCAAGCTGGAAGTGTTCGACAAAGGCTTGCTGCGCCAGCAGCTGCAGCAGCGTTCGATCCGTTTTGTCGAGCAGCAGTCCGAATACTGCTGGGCGTATCAGCTGATTGCCCGCGGGGCGCGGATGATTCGCGACCTGGAGGCCTATGGGATGGCCTTGATGCCTGAATTCCGCGACTGGGACCTGCCGCAGTTGCGCGATGCCATCGACCGCGAATTCTTCCTGTTGTCCGAGGCGCATTACCAGCGCTATATAGCCCCTGCCTTTTTGCTGGACACACTGCGGTAATCCTTGCCCCTGCCCACTAAGGGCTGGCTGGCCCAAGCTGCGGCTTTCAATGCGGAGCGGGTGTGCGAACATGGCAATTTACTACGGCTACGAGCCAAAACTCTCTTTCATCGGTAAATGGTGGTGGCATGTCGATGGCGCCTATATCCACCCTTTCGACTGGAATCAATCCACTCATTTGCTGAAGCCGATCTGGGTCAGGTTCGACAGCGAGGATGGTGAGGACGGTTACCTGCGGGCAGAGAGCAAGGACGGTTCGCTGATTCCATGGTCACCCCTCAAGGCCCGAGCGCCGGGTCTGCTGTTTGACACTTTCTGGTTCGGCGCTTATGAAAAAAATGGCAAGTACTACTTCCAGGTCAGGCCGATCAGCCCCAACCTGGAAGCGCAGCCTATGCCTCTGTCCTGGTACCTGGACACCGATCTGGTGGGCTACATGGGCATGTACAGTGGCGTTTTCAAAGTGCCGGAGTGGGTGATCTACATCGGCGAAGACCTGTGGCAGATCAAGGGGCGCGATCTGCACGACTTCGTTGAAGGCGAGCGCATCTCCAATCTCGAGCTGAGCGATAATGACGACAATCCGGTCACGCTGCGCCTGCAAAGCGGGCGCCCATATCTTTACACGGGCGCCCGCGGTCGGCCGGGTCGGGTAAGCCTGTTGATTCTCAAGCGGCCCTATTCACCTAAAAGCCCGGAATGATGAGCTAATCAATCGCCGCTGTATTCGCAGCCGCTGGTGCAGGTTTCATGAATACGCACCTTCGACAGCTCCGGCAGCAGCGGCTTGACCTGGTCCCAGATCCACTTGGCGATCACTTCGCTGGTAGGGTTTTCCAGGCCAGGGATATCGTTCAGGTAGTTATGGTCCAGCTGCTCATAGATCGGCTTGAAGATCGCCTTGATTTCGGAGAAGTCACGTATCCAGCCGGTGTGCGGGTCGAGCGGGCCGGTCAGGTGCAGGCCGACCTTGAACGAGTGGCCGTGCAGGCGGCCACATTTGTGGCCAGCCGGGACGTGGGGCAGGCGGTGGGCCGATTCGAATGTAAATTCCTTGAAGATTTCCACTTTTCTAACTCTGCGTGAATCAGTAATGCGCGCAGTCTACCAGCATGGCCGTTACAAGGCTTGCAGGCGTTCATGCAACCGCCCGGTGGCGATCAGCTCCAGCAACTCGTCGCCCAAGCGCTGGCTCTCGGCAATGGCTTTGTACCAGTAGCGCTTGCGGCTGGCGGCATCGCCCATGAAGCGCTTGAAGTCGTTGCGGTCGGGCAGCTTGCCGAAGGGCAGGGCGGCCAGGTACTGCGGCGACGGCGTCAGCAGCAGCACGTTCTGCAGGCGCGTGGCGTCGCCCCTGCGCCAGGGCAGGGCCTTGTCAAACCAGCCGGGCACCACCTTGTCGGTGAAATGCGGGTAGAGCACCAGGTCGTCGCCGCGGTAGGGCAAGTCGAGGTGGTAGTCGAGCAAGCCGCCGTCGCGGTAAGTGCCGCTGCCAACGCCTGGAATGTCACGCACGCCTTCCATCACCATCGGGATCGAGCCGGACGCCAGCAGGGCATGGCGCAGGTTGCCCAGGGCCAATGGCAAGCAACGTGATGGGAAGTCGGTGAGTGCCTCGAGCGGCGGCGCAGCGCGCGCGTCGTGCAGGATGATGCGTTCGAAATGCCGGGCCAGGCGCGCGCGGCCCAGCAGGTTGCTGGCGATCACCGAACCCAGGCCCATGCCCAGGCGGCCGCGATGGTCGTGGGCCAGTTGGCCATGGCTTTTGACCACCAGAATATTCAGGCGATAGTGCGGGTTGGCGAGGATCTGCCCGTCGCGGCCCTGCAGCAGGTCGTCGAGCATGCGTTGGCAGCTGCGGCTGATTTCGGCGGGCGTGACGCCCTTGGCGAAATCCTGTTCGGTATATAGCTCGCCCAGGCGCCGCAGGCCTTCGACCGGGTCTTCAAGGCAGGCGCTGGCGAAGCGCCATGAGCCGATCGAGGCCCCGATCAAGGCCCGCTGGCGTGGCGCCGAAGGCAGCCAGTCACCGAACAGTGCAAGGTCCAGGCCCTGGATGCCCAAGGGCTTCGGCCCACCTGCCGCACCCGGCAGCACACCCACATCAGCTGCCTGCAGGCCGCGTTCACGGATTTGCTGCAGGGCACGCTGGCCGGCCTTGAAGGTCAGGGCGGGAAATTTGATATGGATAGCGCTCATGGGGCTCTCGGAGGGTTGTAGGCGCGGGCTTGCCGGCGAAGCAGGCAACGCAGTTTACCTGCGCTATCATGGCGCCAGTTGTTTTCAGGTTGAGTTAAGGACCGGTGGATAATCTTAACCCCGTAGACAAATTACACATCTCGATGGAGAGACCCCATGAAAACTTTGACTGCCCTGTTCACTGCCGCTGCGCTTGCTTTGGGTGCCAACGTTGCCCTGGCCAAAGACGTCCAGCCTGACGAAGTGGTCAAGCTGGTCAACGCCAAGACCATCAAGTCGCTGGATGAGCTCAAGGCCGCCGCCGTAGCCAAGCACCCAGGCGCCACCGTCACCGATTCAGAGCTGGAAAACGAGTACGGCCGCTACATCTACAAGGTCGAGCTGCGTGACCAGCAGAACGCTGAGTGGGACGTCGATCTGGATGCCAAGACCGGTGAAGTACTGAAGGACGAACAGGACCGCTGATGATCCACTTATCCCGGCCGGCGCGTTACCTGGCATTATCGCTGCTGGCCGTCTGCTCCCTGGCCGCGGCCCGCGACCTGGACCAGGATGAAGCCCTGAAGCTGCGCCAGAAGGGCATCATCCTGCCGCTCGAACAACTGCTCGAGACCGCCCTGGGGCGCCACCCCGGGGCGCGTCTGCTGGAGGCAGAGCTGGAAGAAGACGATGATCGCTACGAATACGAAGTCGAGCTGTTGACCCCGCAAGGGGTGGTGCGCGAGATCAAGCTCGACGCCAGTACCGGCGCCCTGCTCAAAGACGAGGAAGACGACTGAATGCGCCTGTTGCTTGTCGAGGACAACGTACCCCTGGCTGACGAGTTGATCGCCGGCCTGCAGCGCCAGGGCTATGCCGTGGACTGGTTGGCCGATGGCCGTGATGCGGTGTACCAGGGCCAGAGTGAGCCCTACGACCTGATCATCCTTGACCTCGGCCTGCCTGGGTTGCCGGGGCTGGAAGTGCTGGCGCAGTGGCGTGCAGGCGGCCTGGCCACGCCGGTGCTGATCCTCACCGCACGCGGCTCTTGGGCCGAGCGCATCGAGGGCCTCAAGGCCGGTGCCGATGATTACCTGAGCAAGCCGTTCCACCCGGAGGAGCTGCAACTGCGCATCCAGGCCTTGCTGCGCCGCGCTCGGGGCTTGGCCAACCAGCCCAGGCTCGAAGCTGCCGGCCTGCACCTGGATGAAAGCCGTCAGTGCGTGAGCCGCGAGGGGGTAGACATTCAGCTGACTGCCGCCGAGTTTCGCCTGTTGCGTTATTTCATGCTGCACCCGCAGCAGATCCTGTCCAAAAGCCACCTGGCCGAGCACCTGTACGACGGCGAAACCGAGCGCGACTCAAATGTGCTTGAAGTGCACGTCAACCACCTGCGCCGCAAGCTCGGCCGCAGCGTCATCGAAACCCGCCGCGGGCAAGGCTACATCTACGCCGGGAGCACCGAGTGAAGTCGATCCAGGCGCGCCTGAGCCTGGGCCTGGTGGCTGTGCTGGTGGTAGTGGGCGTGGTGCTCGCCCAGCTCACTTTGTGGCTGTTCGAGGCCGGCTTGCAGCGCTACCTGGAAAACGGCCTGCGCAAGGAAAGCGAGAACCTGCTGGTGGCGCTGGTGCGTGGGCCGTCTGGCTTGCAGCTGGATGAGCGGCGCATTTCCGCGGCCTATCAACGGCCATTCTCCGGCTATTACTTCCGCATCGATTTCGACCAAGGCACCTGGCGTTCGCGCTCGCTGTGGGACCTGGATATGCCTAAGCCGTCTGCGCCGGGGCTTTCCGACAGCCACGAACTCGGCCCGGAAGGGCAGCAGTTGCTTGCCTTGCGCGCTGACTATCGGCGCTTGGGGCAGGACATCTCGATCAGCGTGGCCCAGGACTATTCGCCTGTGCGCGAGGGCTTCCGGCGCCTGCAGCAGATCGGCCTGGGCATGGGGTTGGTGGCGTTGATCCTGGTGCTGGTGCTGCAGCGCATTACCGTCACCCGCTCGCTGCGCCCGCTGGAGCGTGCGCGCCAGCAGATCGCCCAGCTGCAGCAAGGCCAGCGCTCGCAACTCGATGCCGAGGTGCCCAATGAACTGGCGCCGCTGGTGGGGCAGATCAACCACTTGCTCAGCCATACCGAAGACAGCCTGCGCCGCTCGCGCAATGCGTTGGGCAACCTTGGCCATGCGCTGAAGACGCCGCTGGCGGTGCTGCTGAGCCTGGCGTCCAGCGAGCGTCTCAAGGACTTGCCCGAGGTGCGTGCGCAACTGCGTGAGCAGCTGGAGCAGATCCAGCAACGCCTGGCCCGTGAGTTGAACCGGGCGCGGCTTGCCGGCGATGCGCTGCCTGGGGCGCAATTCGACTGTGATGCCGAGTTGCCCGGGTTGCTGGCCACCTTGGGCATGATTCATGGCGAAGGCCTGTTGCTCGAACGTGATGTGCCTTCGGGCTTGCTGCTGCCGTGGGACCGCGAGGACGTGCTGGAGCTGCTCGGCAACCTGCTGGACAACGCCTGCAAGTGGGCGGACAGCGAGGTGCGGCTGGGTATCGTGTCTACTGCCGACGGGTACCGGTTGTGGGTCGACGACGATGGCCCAGGCATTCCTGAAAGCCAGCGCTTGCAGGTGCTGGAGCGGGGGTCGCGTCTGGATGAGCAGGTCGAGGGGCATGGCCTGGGGTTGGGTATCGTGCGGGATATCGTCGATGCCTGGGGCGGCCGCCTGGCCTTGCTGGAAAGCCCGCTGGGCGGTTTGCGGGTGAGCATCGAACTGCCGCGCAAGCCGCGTTGATTCGGCAAGCGTGCGTATCAGCACTGCAAAAATATTGCAGTTCAGCCGCATTTTTTTGAATTGGCCCAAGCCTACCGCCTACCGGCACAATCTCCTCACGAAACCCTGCGGTTTCCATCTCTCCACGGACGGAACCCCCCTAAGGGCCCAGGCCAATCCGGCTGGGCTTTCTTTTTAATCAAAAAAACACGAACACGATTATTCCAATGTCTGCCTTGCGTTCCGAAAGTCGTCTGCAGCGGCTGTTGCCGGCGCCCCTGAATATCCCCCCCAAACAATGGTTGCGTGCTGGCCTCGGCGCACTGCTTGGCCTGTTCCTCGCCGGTTGGTTGACCAGCATGGTCTATGGCCCCGGCATTGCCCTGCACCTGCTGGGCCCGCTGGCGGCATCGGCGGTGCTGGTGTTCGCCGTGCATTCCGGGCCGCTGGCTCAGCCGTGGCCGGTGTTGGGCAGCTATGCCCTGGCCGGCGCTGTGGGCCTGGCCATGCGCGAGGGCTTCGGCCCGCAGCTGTGGGTCGCCGCCGCGGCGCTGGGCATTTCGATCTTGGTGATGTGCCTGTTGCGCTGCCTGCACCCGCCGGGTGGCGGCGTGGCGGTGAGCGCTGTGCTGGCCGACTCGGGGCTCACGGCCCTGGGCGATCACCTGCTTGAGCCAGTGCTGCTCAACGCGTTGATCCTGGTGGCGGTGGCAGTCGTGTACAACCGCCTGACCGGTGTGCGTTACCCCAAGGGCGCGGCGCCGCGCAAAGACCTGCATCACACCCATGACCCGTTGCCCAGCGAGCGGGTCGGGGTGAGTGGTGCAGACCTGGACCAGGCACTGGAAGAGATCGGCGAGTACGTCGACGTCACCCGCGATGAGCTGGAGCGCATCATCCTGGCCACCGAGCAGCACGCCTTGCAGCGCAGCCTGGGTGGCATCACCGCAGCCTCGGTGATGTCCCGCGATGTGCAGTTCGCCTCGCCGGACACCACCCTGGAACAAGCCTGGAAGATGCTCGCCAGCCATCACCTTAAAACCTTGCCAGTGCTGCAAGCGGGCAAGCTGGTAGGCATCATCAGCCTCAGCGACCTGGTTGGCCCGGCCATGCAGCGTGGCCAGTTCAGCTGGCGGCACCTGTTCGGGCGCAAAGCGGTACGCATGGAGCAGGTGATGAGCCGGCGAGTGGTCAGTGTCGGCAGCCAGCATCCGCTGGAGCGCTTGCTGCCGCTGCTGTGCGAACAAGGCCTGCACTGCCTGCCGGTACTCGACGGCGAGCAGCTGGTTGGCGTGATCACCCAGACCGACCTGATTGCCGGCCTCAAGCGCCAGTTGCTCAGCGATGCCGGGCGCGTTTCAGATCAGCGGGTCCCAGCGTTGTGACCAATCGCTGGCGCCGGCAGCCACCTGCCGGCGCAGCACTGCGAAGGCCTGTTGCAAGGCCTCGCTGTCACGCTCGCGGGGGTACACCATGAACGTCGGGTAGGTGAACTCCGGGGCTTGCGGTACCCGCTCGAACACGCCGTTGTCCAGGTACGCCTGCACAACGCGGGTACGGAAATAACCGCTGCCGCCCTGGTCGAGGATGAACTGCAAGGCCAGCGGCCCGAGGTTGAAACTGAGCGCCGGGCGCGCGCAGTCGGGCAGGGCAGCATCGTGCTGGCGGCGGAACGCCTCGCCCCAGTCGATGTAGATATACGGTTCGGGCTGATCGACCCGGCGTATGCGGATCAACTTCTCTTCCATCAACTGCTCCACCTGCAGGCCCGGGCCGTAGGTAGGCTGGTACACCAACGCGGCGTCCAGCAGGCCCATCTGCACCTTGCGCAGCAGCGATTCACCGTCGCTCACCTCGCTGCGGATGGCGTGGCCGGGTAGCTCGCGGTGCAGGGCGCTGACCCAGTCGAGCAGCATCGGGTTGCCCAGGCTCACCTCGGCGCCCACGTGCAGCACCTGCTGGCAGCCTTGAGGCAGCGGCAGGTCGCGGCGCGCCGCTTCCCACGTTTGTACCAGCTGGTTGGCATAGCTGACGAAGGCTTCACCGTCGCTGGTCAGGCTGGCGCCGTTGCGGCTGCGCACGAACAGCTGGCAGCCGAGCTGTTGCTCGAGGCGTTGCACGCGGGCGGTGATTGCCGTCTGCGACACGAACAGGCGCTCTGCGGCGGCGACCAGGCTGCCGCAACGCACGATTTCCAGAAAGGTTCGGGCCTGCTCGATATCCATGGGCTGCTCTGTGGCTTGAAGGGGCGCCTATTCTACGGCCTTTGCACTGTTATGGGGCGCCTGCGCGCTCCCTGCAAATGTGCATATGCGTTGTGACTTTAGTCCCATGGCGGGCGCGGCGTGGCGGTCCATACTCAGTATTCGCCCTTCAATAACAACAAGTACCGGGTTGCCATCAACATGACTTACCAGCACAGCTACGCCCACTCCATTGCCGACCCTGCCGCCTTCTGGGCCGAGCAGGCCGATCACCTGGCCTGGTACCGCAAACCTTCCCTGACCCTGCAGGAAAACCCCGACGGCACCCACCAATGGTTTGCCGATGGCCGCCTGAACAGTTGCTACCTGGCCCTTGATCGGCAGATCGAGCTGGGCCGTGGCGAGCAGGCGGCGTTGCTCTACGACTCGCCGGTAACCGGCGTGCAGCAGGCGTTCACCTTTTACCAGCTGCGTGACGAAGTGGCGCGCCTGGCCGGCTTGCTGCGCCAGTTGGGGGTAGGCAAAGGGGATGGGGTAATCATCTACATGCCGATGGTGCCCCAGGCCGCCATGGCCATGCTTGCCTGTGCGCGAATCGGTGCGGTGCACTCGGTGGTGTTTGGCGGTTTCGCTGCCAATGAACTGGCCCTGCGTATCGACGATGCGCGGCCAGCGCTGCTGCTGACGGCATCCTGCGGCCTGGAGTTCGACCGAGTGATCGAGTACAAGCCGCTGGTCGATCGCGCCCTGCAACTGGCCCGCCACCAGCCCCGGCATGTGCTGGTGCTGCAGCGGCCCCAGGCCCACGCCCAGTTGCAGCCCGGCCGCGACCTGGACTGGCAGGAGGCGCTGACGGGTGCCGAGCCGGTGCCCCCCGTGGAGCTGGCTGCCGCTGACCCGCTGTACATCATGTATACCTCCGGCACCACGGGCAAACCCAAGGGTATCGTCCGTGAAAACGGTGGCAACGCGGTGGCGCTCTGTTATGCCATGCGCCACATCTATGGCATGCAGGCCGGCGATGTGTGGTGGGGCATATCCGATGTCGGCTGGGTGGTGGGCCATTCGCTGATCGTCTACGGGCCGCTGATGAGCGGCTGCACCACGGTGTTCTATGAAGGCAAACCGATCCGCACGCCGGATGCTTCGGCCTACTGGCGAGTGGTTGAACAATACAAGGTCAACGCGTTGTTCTGCGCGCCGACCGCCATGCGCGCCATCCGCAAGGAAGACCCGGACGGCGCACTGATCCATAACCATGACCTCAGCTCGTTGCGCCAGTTGTTCCTGGCCGGGGAGAAACTCGACTCCAGCACCCATGAATGGCTGGAGCGGGTCACTGGCAAACCGGTACACGACCACTGGTGGCAGACCGAAACCGGCTGGCCGGTCACCGCGCCTTGCGTGGGCCTGGACGGCAGCGCGGCGCGGCCGGGGTCGAGCAACCGTGCGGTGCCGGGCTACCACGTGCGCGTGCTGGATGACGACGGGCACTTGCTGGGCCCGAACCACCAGGGCGCCATTGTCATCGCACTGCCGCTGCCGCCCGGGTGTAGCCAGACCTTGTGGGGCGACCACGAACGTTACCTGCAAGCGTATCTGCGGACCTACCCCGGTTACTACCATACGGGCGATGGCGGCTACCTGGATGACGAAGGTTTCGTCTACATCATGGGCCGTACCGATGATGTGATAAACGTGTCGGGTCATCGCCTGTCCACGGGCGAGATGGAGGACCTGGTGGCGCGCCACCCTGCAGTGGCCGAGTGCGCGGTGGTTGGTGTGCATGACGAGATCAAGGGGCAGGTGCCGCTGGCGCTGGTGGTGCTCAAGGATGGCGAGGGCATCAGCGAGGGGCAGCTGCTGGTCGAACTGGTGGGCAGTGTGCGCGAGGAGATAGGCGCCCTGGCGTGTTTCAACCGGGTGCGCTTGGTGAAGCGCCTGCCCAAGACCCGTTCCGGGAAGATCTTGCGCGCGGTGCTGCGCAAGATCGCCGATGGGCAGGAGTATGTGCCGCCATCGACGCTGGATGACCCGGCGGTGCTGGGGGAAATCGAGGCGGTGCTGGCGGATTTGCCTCGGGCGGGTTGATGGGTGGCCTTGCTGGCCTCTTGGCAGGCAAGCCCGCTCCTACAGGGGCGGCGCAGCCTTTGTGGGGGCGGGCTCGCCCGTGATGGGGCCTGTTCAGCCAGCGAAGCTGTCAGGCCCAACCTGATGCAACTGCCCCAAGCGGCTACGCGTACGCATCAGGTCGGCAATCGCCCCACCCAGGCTGTCCTCCAGCGGCCGACGCCCGATCACCGTCACCTGCCGGTCCTGGTCATACAGCACATCCACCAGGTTGACGAAGCGCTGCTGCGCCGCCAGTGAGCATTCCGACAGGTCATCCAGCCCATCGATGATCCATGCGTCGTACTGCCCGGCAAGCACCAGGTAGTCGACCACCGCGGTGGGCTGTTCGCACAGGTCATCGAACGCGAACATCACCTGCCGGCCGTCACTGCTCAGCGCTCGCACGTTGCGTTTGTTCACTTCCAGCATGATCGGCTGCGGGTTCGGCACATTCAGCGCCTGGCGCTGCGCCGCATCGCCCGGCCAGGCGTAGTGCCCCTGGGTAAACCGCTGGTGCTCGCGGTTGGCCGGCAAACTGCGAAAGTCCGTGTCACCGCCTACCTCGAGCACCTCCATGCGCCCCTCGATCAGGCGAATCACCGGCAGGAAGCGCTCGTGGTACAGCGGGTTTGGCAGTAGCCCCTCTGGCGCGTAGTTGGAGGTCACCAGCAGGAAGATGCCGCGTGCGAACAAGGCGTTGAACAGGCGGGTGAGCAGCATGGCATCACCGATGTCATGCACATGGAATTCATCGAAGCACAGCACTTGGCAATCGCCCAGCAGCTCATCCAGGGTCGCGCCCAGCGCATCGTCCAGCAGCCGGTGGCGGTGCATGCCCTGGTGCAGGCGGGCGAAGAAATCATGAAAGTGCAGGCGCCGTTTGGCGTCGACGGGTACGGCCTGGAAAAAACCGTCGAGCAGCCAGCTTTTGCCGCGGCCCACCGAGCCGTACAGGTACAGGCTGCGCGGCTCGCCACCCGGCAAACGCGAAAGCTGCTCGGCCATGCTGTGAATGACCCGCCGCTGGCCATCGCTGAGCTGATAGCCGCGGCTTCGTGCTTTATCTTCAAACCACGTAAGCAGTTCACTCTGGGTGGGTGAAGCGGTGCGCAGGCGCTGGCCGAGCTGGCGCAGCGGTGAAGGGATCCAGGCAGACAAAAGCGAAGCTCCTCGGGCGAAGGAATGGCAGGCTGCAGCTTGCCCGAGCTCTGCGTGTTTGACTAATGGAAAAAATGCAGCGGATCTATCGCCTGGCCAGATACGTCATGCCTTGCGCTCCAGCTGGCGCTCGATCATGTATTTGACGGTCAGGCGGCGTTCCTTGAGTTGGCGCAGGTCGTCATCCTGAAAGTTGCCCGCCGAAATCGATTCGGCAGCCAGCACTTGGTTGTCGATGTCGATGTACTCGTCGAGCAGGCGGTCGAGGGTCTTGTCCTGCTGGCGCCGCTGCTGGACGATTTCGCGGGGGTAGTGCAGGTCCTGGTACAGGTCGTGGGAAACAGGCATGGCGTCCTCCTTGGTCAATACAGATTGCTTATCTGATTGGAAGGGCGGAATGCGATTGTGTTGAAGCGAAGCGGCGGAAAACCGACGGGTGGTCGCCCGGCGCTGCCTTTCACCACCTCCAAACACTAACTTGCTGTTTTAAAGCATTTTTTTTGCTTGAGGGGGTTCACAGGTCGAAAGATTGTTGTTAAAGTGCCGCGCATTCCAAGACAACAACCCAGTTGTCACTCAGTTGGAATGGTCAGAGCAGCTAACGCTGCATCCGATACAGGGGCGTCGCCAAGCGGTAAGGCAGCAGGTTTTGATCCTGCCATGCGTTGGTTCGAATCCAGCCGCCCCTGCCATTTTTCAAATACGTATTTCAACCCGGTGCAGATTACCTCGGCGCTGGGTTTTGTCGTTTCCGTCGCTTGCGCTGGCCGCTTCGCGGGTCAACCCGCTTTCGTATTTGGCGGGGATCCTGTAGGAGCGGCTTCAGCCGCGAACACCGGCGAAGCCGGTGCCATCCACCGCAGCGCCTGCTTCGCGGCTGAAGCCGCCCCACAGGGTATGCGACGCCCTCAAGCGCAGCGCTGTCTCTGTAGGAGCGGGTTTACCCGCGAAGGGCCGGTGAAGGCAACATCAATTACCAGGCATTACCTGGCGACCCTCAACAGCTCATCCAGCACCCGCGCCAGCTCTTCAGCTTGCACCGGCTTCTGCATCACCAGGCTGTCCGGCAACTCCAGCCCCTGCAACTCCGCATACCCGGTCAAGAACACCACCGGCAATAGCGGATGCCGTTCGCGTGCTGCGTGGGCCAGCTGGGCGCCGTTGAATTCGGGCATGGCAAAGTCGGTCAGCAACAGGTCGATCTCCTCGTCCAGCAAGGCAAGCGCCTGTTCGCCGTTGTGCGCCTGGCGCACCTGGTAACCGTACTGGCGCAGTACATCGCCGAGCATGTCGCGCACCAGGTGGTCATCATCCACCAGCAGCACCGTACGGTCGCGGCCGCTATCGCTGGCCGACTGCAAGGCAGCCGGTAACACAGGTTCAGCCGCCACCTCATGCTTCACCGCCGGCAGGTATACGGCCACCTGGGTACCATGCCCCGGCTCGGTATCGATGCGCACGCCGCCACCGGACTGCTTGGCAAAGCCGAACACCTGGGCCAACCCCAGCCCCGAGCCTTTGCCGATGTCCTTGGTGGTGAAGAACGGTTCGAACACCTTGGCCACCACTTCCTCGCTCATGCCGCAGCCGGTGTCGCGGATGCTCAGCATCACGTACTCGCCAGGCTCGGGGTCTTCCGGGCGTTGCGGGCGGGCGTTTATCCGCGTGTTGCGGGTCGCGAGGGTAAGTTGGCCACCTTCAGGCATGGCGTCACGGGCATTGATCGCCAGGTTGAGGATGATCATTTCGGTCTGGGTCGGGTCGGTCAGCGCTTGCCACAGGCTGTGGTCCAGGTCCAGGCGCACCGATACGTTGCCGCCCAGGGTGCGGCGCAGCAATTCCTCCAGGCCGCTCAACGTGCGGTTGAGGTTGAGCGGCACCGGCTCCAGGCGCTGGCGGCGAGAAAAGGCCAGCAGTTGCGACGTCAGTTTTGCGCCCCGCTCACCGGCTTCGCGGATGTGCGTGAGGCGCGTGCGTGCTTTATCCAGGTCATTCTTGCCCAGGTCCCGCTCAAGAAAGCTGGCACCGGTAAGGATGACCGTGAGCAGGTTGTTGAAGTCGTGGGCGACGCCGGCCGTTAGCTGGCCGACCGCTTCCAGCCGCTGCATCTGCTGCAGCGCCGCCTCGATACGCTCGCGCTCGGTGATCTGCTCGCGCAGGCGGTCGTTGGCTTCAGCCAGGCCCAGGGACGCTTCGCGCTCGCTGGTGATGTCGCGCGCGACCACATAAAGCAGCGTGTCTTCCGGCACCACCACCCAGGACAGCCAGCGCAACTGGCCACCGGCATGCTGGATGCGGCCGACGAAACGGGCACTGGTGCGGCCATGGGCGAGGGCGGCCAGCTCGGTCAGCAGCGACTCCTGGTCGGCTTCGGGCAGCAGGTGCAACAGCGAGGTCTGGCTCAGGCGCTCCCGCGAAAAACCCAGGCTGGCTTCCCAGGCAGGGTTCAATGCCACCGGGGTCAGGTCCTTGTTGAGCACGGCCAGCAAGTCCTGGGACAGCTCCCAGGCGCGGTCACGCTCGCGGGTACGGCGCTCGACCCGTTCGCCGAGCATTTCGTTGAGCTGCTTGAGTGCCTGGGTGGCCAGGCGTTGCGTGTGGATGTCCTGCAGCACGCCAGAGAAGCGCGTGCACTGGCCATCGACGAACTGGCACTGGCCGCTGCTGAGCAGCCAACGCGGTTCCAGGCCATTGGGTTGGGCGATGCGAAATTCGACCCGGTACAGGCCGTCGCTGTCTGGGCGCATGGCGTGCAGAACCGCTTCGCGTACCCGCGGCACGTCGTCGGGGTAAATGCCGGCGTAGAACACATCCAGGGTCATTTCGGTGTCGACCGGCAACCCGAACAGGGTTTTGCAGCGGTCGTCCCAGACCAGCAGATCCTCATGCGGCCGGAAGTCCCAGGTGCCCATGCCGGCGGCATCGATGGCAATGCGTGCGCGTGCCTCGACATCTGCCAGCGCTTCCTCGGCACGGCGCCTGCGCTGGCGCTCGTGCACTTCAGTGAGCGCCCGGCGCACGGCCTTGGGCAGCAGGGGCAGGTTTTTCTTCAGCACATAGTCGGTGGCACCCAGGCGGATCATCTCCACCGCATGCTCTTCACCGTAGATGCCGGACAGGTAGATGAACGGCGTATCGGGCGCCAGGCGCTGAGCGATGGCCAGCACTTCGGTGCCGGACGAGCCGGGCAGCACGCAGTCACAGAGGATCAGGTCATAGCTGGTTTCGCGCAGGGCGTGCTCGGCGGCGATGTGGTCGAACACCAGCCGCGATTGCACCAGCAACCCGCTGCGCTCAAGGCTCAGCAGGGTCAGCTCGGCATCCATCGAGCTGTCTTCGACCATCAGTAGTTTGAGCGGCGTTGGCTGCATCTTCGCGGCGGGCCTCAGTTGCTGCCACGCCGGTTCAGGCGCAGGGAGCCGGGTGGGGGTTCGTTGAGCACCGCCCAGAATATGCCAAGGTCGGAGATCGCCGCGACGAACTCCTTGAACTCCACGGGCTTGACCACGTAGGCGTTGACCCCAAGCTCATAGGCGCGCAGCAGGTCGGGTTCCTCGCGCGAGGAGGTCAGCATCACCGTCGGGATGCTCCGTAGTTCCGCCGTGGCGCGTACTTCCTTGAGCACCTCAAGGCCATCGACCTTGGGCAGCTTCAGGTCCAGCAGCAAGACCGCCGGGTTGCCGTCGTCGCGGTCGGCATAGGCATTGCGGCGCAGCAGGTAGTCGAGGGCGTCGGCGCCGTCGCGCAAAACGATGACCTCATTGGCCAACTGGCTGCGTTCCAGGGCCAGGAGGGTAAGCTCCAGGTCCCTGGGGTTATCTTCGACCAGCAGGATAGGTTTGAGCATGATCTTTCGGGTGCCTCAGGTGTTCTCTGGATGACGGGGTAGGGTGAAATGGAAACTGGCGCCTTGGTCGACCTGGCCTTCGGCCCACACCCGGCCGTCGTGGCGCTCGATGATCCGGCGCACGCTGGCCAGGCCGATCCCGGTGCCCTCGAAGTCTTCCATGCGGTGCAGGCGCTGGAACACGCCAAACAGCTTGTTGGCGTAGGCCATGTCGAAACCGACACCATTATCGCGAATATAGACCTCGGTTTCATCGGCGTGTTGCCGCGCGCCGATCTCGATGCGCGCCGGCTCACGCCCACGGGTGTATTTGATGGCGTTGGCCACCAGGTTGTGCAGCGCCAGGTTGATGAAGGCCGGGTCGCCGATCACCTTGGGCAGCGGCGCGACATCCCAGACAATCTCGCGGCCCTCGTAGTCCGGTGACAGCTCCTGGCGGATGGCCTCGACCAGGGCATTGAGGTCGACATCCGACAGGCGCAGCGCCGAACGGCCCATCTGCGAGAAGTTGAGCAGGTTGTCCACCAGGCTACCGGCGAACTGCGCGGCTTCGGAGATGTGCGTGAGGAAGCGCCTGCCCCGTTCGCTCAGGCCTTGGCCTTCGATTTCACCGAGCAGTTCGGTGTAGCCGGCGATATGCCGCAACGGCGCGCGCAGGTCGTGGGACACGCTGTAGGAAAACGCTTCGAGCTCCTTGTTCGAGCGGCGCAGTTCGTTGGCCAGTTGCGCCAGCTCTTCGGCCTTGCGCAGCACGATACCGAGCACGGCAGTGCGTAGCTCCACCACACCCTCAAGGGTTAGCGGGTCCCAGGGTTCGCAGTAGCCGCTGAGCTGTTCCTGCCAATGCTCGAAGCTGTGCCGCGGGTTGAGCGCGCCCTGCGGGCTGAGCTGCTTTTCGGGGCGGCCGGCCCAGTTGACCGTGCGCACCTGCTCGGGGCGGAACCACAGCAGGTAGTGGGAATGGATCTGCGAAATGGCCACCGCCAGCACTCCACCGGCATGCTCGGCCAGTTCCGGCAACTCGTCGATGTCACGGCACACATTGTCGCTATGGAACACCGTTTCGCCATCGCGCTGGCCCAGCCAGTGCACCAGGGCGTTCACCTGAGCTTCAGGGGGCGTGTGGCCGAACAGGTCACAACGCTCGGCGGAAATCACCGCCGCGCCGCTGGCCCCGGCGAACGCCAACAGTACCTCGGGCAACGCCCGCAGGCCGTCGCTGACGCTGTCATGGTCAGCCATGGAGGAGATCATCCGCACGATGTGCTGGCGCAGGTCGAGCAGTTTTCGCGTATTGGCATGCGACTCGCGCGACTCGATCTGCAACGACAACACGCTGGCCAGCAGCTCGCACGCGGTGCGGGTGCGCAGGTCGACCGGGCGGGGCCGTTGGTGGTGGCACGAGACCAGCCCCCACAGCTGGCCGTCGACCACGATCGACAGTGACATCGAGGCCAGGGTGCCCATGTTGCGCATGTACTGCAGGTGCACCGGCGAAACACTGCGCAATGCGGCGAACGTCATGTCCAGCGGCTTGCCGGTACGTGGGTTGGCGGCCGGTACCAGCGGTGAGGGCTGGTAGTCGGCATCCTCGATCACGCGGATGCGGTTTACCCGGTACAGCTCGCGGGCCTGGCGGGGGATGTCGGACGCTGGGAAGCACAGGCCGAGATACTGGGGGTAGCCGTCGTCAGCCACCTCGGCAAGCACCTCGCCGTTGCCTTCGGCATCGAAGCGGTAGGCTTTGACCCGGCCAAAGCCGGTGATGCGCTTTATCTGCAGCACGGTCTGCTGCAGGAGTTCTTGCAGATTGCTCGCGTTGTTCAGGCTGCTGACGAAGCCGCGCACCAGCGGGTAATAGTCGCCCTGGTCGTTGATGCCAGCGGCCTGGCGCAAGGGTTCGAACTCGGCGATCAGCACCTGGTCATGGCGGTGGGCGAGCAGGCGCAGCTTGTCGGTATCGAGCGCGCCATGGCGCAGGCGTACATCGCCGATGTGGAACGGGAACACATCGTCGTTGGGCAGGCGCTCAAGGTGGGTACGCAGGTCGAAATTCTCGCTGACCACCTCGGCGAAGGCACAACCCATCAGCGCCTGGGCGGGCACGCCCAGCCAGCGCTCGACATTTTCGCTGGCCTGGAGAATGCGCAGGTCCTGTTCGTCGAGCACCAGCATGAAACCGTGGGGCTGGATGCTGCCCGGTACCTGGATCGGCTCCTGGGCACAGCGTTCCACGGCTTCGGCGAGTGCGATGTCTGCGGTCGTCAATGAATACGCTCCTGTCATGTTCGTCCATGCATGGCGCGCATGCGTGTGATGCCGACCGGTTGGTCGCTGTGCACCGTACCAGAATGTGCACGGCTTTGCCGGCCTATGGCCATTGGAGGCATTGAACGTGCGTGGGTTCGGTGTGCTTGAGAAAAATCTTGAGGGTTGTTGCTTCAGCCCGTTAAGCCTTTGTTATTACTCCCAAAGAATGGCGCCCGGCGATCACGCCTTCGTCCCCGGCTGCTACGCTCAAAATCAGAACACATGTAACAAGGAACGTGAAGTGACGGAACGCTTTCTGGCCGTGCTGTTGGGCCTGTTGTTGAGCGGCAGTTTGTTGAGCGGCAGTGCCGTAGCGGCGGACTTCCTCGTCGAGGTGCGGGTCCAGGTGCAGCGGGGCTGCATGCTGATCAATCAGCAGCGCGATGCGGGCGCACAGGCCCTGGGTCGGATCGACCTGGGCGCTGCCGCACGTCTGGATGGCCCTGGCGCCCCGCTGAGCGGCGTGCTGCTGAACCAGCGCCCGCCACGGCTGGAATGCAACCCCGACACGCAATACCAGGTGCGCGTTGACGGCGGCCAGCACGGCGGCGCTGGTGAGCTACGCTTCCTGGCCAGTGAAGACACCCAGGCCCGGCCCATTCCTTACCGCCTGTACCGCGACGCCGCCTGGCGCGAGCCGGTGGCCGTGGGCGAACCGCACGCCGCACGCGTGCCCGACAGCGGCACGGTCGAACTCCCGCTCTACGCCCGCATCGACAAGCTGGCCTGGGTACCCCGCGCGGGCCAGTACGCCGACCTGCTCAAAGTCACGGTCACCTGGTAGCGAGGCCACCATGCACAAGGACGTCACGCCATGAACCGCACTTCGATCCTGCTGCTCAGCCTTGGCCCTCTGCTGTTGCCTGCTGGCACCGCCCATGGCACCACTACCGGCTTCATCCAGGCGCGCCTGGTAATCAGCGCTGCCTGCCAGATCAGCAGCGGCGATCAGCCGCCCGCGACCCTCGGTAACCCCGGGTTGATGGACTTTGGCGAGCGCGGCCCAAACTGGGACCAGCCGCTGCGCAGCCGAGTGGACGAAGCCGGCGGCGAGGGCAGTTTGCAGATCAGCTGCACGCCCCAGGTCAGGGCTTTCAACGTGCGCATCAATGGCGGCCTCAATGGCAACGACGGCGTGCGCAGGCTGAGCAACGGCCGCGAACTGATCCCTTACCAACTGGCGGTCGACCCGGGCGGCAACAGCCGTTACGGCATCGGCCAGGCCCGCGCCTTCACCATCAGCAGTACCGAGCAAGTCCCGATTCCGATTTACGGCGTGGTGGTGGCGCAGCCGCGCGCACTGCCGGCCGGGCTGTACCGCGACACCCTGAGAGTGACCCTGGACTGGTAAACAACGCAAGGAGACTCCGATGCGAACGAACCTCACCCACTGCATCCTCGCTGGCCTTGGCCTGGCGTTGGCATCCCACGCCCAGGCCGCCACGGTGACCGGGACCATCAGCTCGACCCTGACGCTTATATCGGCCTGCCAGGTCAATGGCACCACAGGTACCTCCGGGCTGAACTTCGGTACCCTCAGTTTCGGCACCCAGGAGGCGCTGTTCACCACGGCCAACGGCCAGGTGCTGGGCGGTGGTGGCGGCGCCATGAGCATCCTCTGCTCGGCAGGCACGGTGCCAGCGATACGCGTGCGCGCGGGCGCCCATGATGGCGCATCGAGCGGTGGCACCCGGGCGCTGGCCGACGGCGCCGGCAACTTCGTACCGTACGACTTCTATACCGACACCGGGCGTACCCAACTGCTGGCCATCGACGGCACCATCACCCTGCCGACCAGCACCGGCGTGGCCCAGACCGTCAACCTCTACGGCCAGGCACGCGGCAAGGCCGGCCTGCCGGCCGGGGTCTACACCGACACGGTGGCTGTCGAGCTGTCGTTCTGAGCCGCGGCCATGCGCCGTTGGCTTGGCGGCTGTGTCACGGGGGTTGGGCTGTTGCTGGCAACGCCAGTGAACGCTGCGACCAGCAGCACGTTCCAGGTTTCGGCGACGATCACCGCAGGGTGCTTGGTGGTGGGCGGTGTCACCAGCTATGGCGTGCTCAATTACGGCACGCAATCGGCGCTGTCGACCGGCATTCTCAGTACCTCGTTGGGGGGTACCACCGTGACCTTCCAATGCACGCCGGGGGTCAGCCTGAGCATGAGCCTGGATGGCGGGCAGAACGCCGCCAGCGGCACGCGCTTCCTCAAACGCAGCGGCGGCACCCAGGTGCTGGCCTATCAGCTTTATCAGGATGCGGGCTACAGCCAGAGCCTGGGCATCGGCCAGAGCGCGGTGGTGAGCTACAGCGATCCAACCGCGATCAAGCTGCCCGTCTATGGGCGTACCCAACTGACCGGGACGCTTCCCGCAGGCACCTATACCGATGTAGTGCAAGTGACGGTGACCTGGTGAGACAACCGGGCCCCAGACATTAGACCAAGGAGAGCGGCATGCGGGCAGGCGCGAAGTGGGCGCAGGGTTTGATCGGGTTATTGCTGCTGGCGAGCTTGCCAGCGGGGGCGGCGACTTCAGTGCTTATCTGGCCGATCGATCCGGTACTGGAAGCGGACCAGAAGGCCGGTGCGCTGTGGCTGGAAAACCGCGGCTCGGCCCCGGCCAGCCTGCAGGTGCGGGTGTTCGCCTGGCGCCAGGGCAATTATGAAGAACAATTCCAGGCACAGCGCGAGATCATCGGCAGCCCGCCGGTGGCCACCATCGCCCCGGGGCAAAAGCAGTTGATCCGCCTGACCCGCACCGGCAGCTCGCCGGCCGGCCAGGAGCAAGCCTACCGCATCATCATCGACGAAATCCCTTCGCCACTGCCAACGGACAACGCCAACCAGGGCGCCACGGCGGCTATTCGCCTGCAGATGCGTTATTCGGTGCCGCTGTTCGTCTACGGCGAAGGCCTGTGGGGCAAGCCGGACCCGGAAGGCAAACGCAGCGCCAGTGGCGTCGGCAAGCCGCAGTTGAGCTGGCGGCCGGTGACGGTGCAGGGCAAACCCTATGTCGAATTGCGCAACACCGGCCCGGTGCACGCCCGCCTCACGGACGTGGTGGTGCAGCAGGGCAGCCAGGCCAAACCCTTGGCCGAAGGCCTGCTCGGCTATGTGCTGCCCGGCGCCAGCATGCGCTGGCCAGCGCCGGTGGTACCCAACAGCAGTGGCGTACTGAAAGGGAGGGTGAACGGCCAGGAGGCTGCCGAAGCGATCCGCCAGGGGCAATGAGCCCGTTACTGATTGATGTTCTGGGGCCAGGGAGGACCCGGCAATGGTCGGAATCCGTGTGTGAAATGGCTGTCGCGGGCAACGCGCCGCTGGTACCTGGGGTTGGCCGTATTGGGCCCCAGCCTGGCTGTGGCCGACGACCTGCCGCCGCCGCCCACCGAAGCCGCCGCCACCGCCGATGCCACGCTGTACCTCGACCTGTTGGTGAACCAGGTGCCCAGGGCTGAGCTGGTGCCCGTCCAGCAGCGGGCTGGCCGGCTGTTCCTCGACAGTGAAGTGCTGCGTGCGGCCGGCATCGCGCTGCCGGGTGCGCCGGAAGGTGAAGTGGCGCTGGACGGCGTGGCGGGCCTGCACACCGACTACGATAGCCAGAACCAGCGGTTGCTGCTGCAAGTACCGCCCGCGTGGCTGCCGGACCAGCAGGTAGGCGACCGCAACCTGTACCCGGCCAGCGATGCGCGCAGCAGTTTCGGCGCGCTGTTCAACTATGACCTGTACCTGAACGACACCGACGACGGCGGCACCTACCTGGCCGCCTGGAACGAGCTGCGCCTGTTCGACAGCTGGGGCACCTTCGCCACCACCGGCCAGTGGCGCCAGTCGTTCAACGGCGCGGTAACCGACGACGGCCGCCAGGGCTTCCTGCGTTATGACACCACCTGGCGCTTCACCGACGAGCAACGCTTGCTGACCTACGAGGCCGGCGACTTCGTTACCGGTGCCTTGCCCTGGACCAGCTCGGTGCGTGTCGGTGGCCTGCAGCTGTCGCGCGATTTTGCCGCGCGCCCGGACCTGGTCACCTACCCCTTGCCGGCGTTCGCTGGCGAGGCGGCCGTGCCAACCTCGCTGGACCTGTTCATCAACGGCTACAAGTCCAGCACCACCGAGTTGCAACCTGGGCCTTACACGCTGACCAACGTGCCGTTCATCAACGGTGCGGGCGAGGCGGTGGTGGTGACCACCGACGCCCTGGGTCGGCAGGTGTCCACCACGTTGCCGTTCTATGTCACCAGCAGCCTGCTGCAAAAAGGTCTTTCTGACTTCACGGTGGCTGCCGGTAGCCTGCGCCGGGACTATGCCGTGCGCGATTTCAGCTACGGCCCCGGCGTGGCTTCGGCCAGCCTGCGCCATGGCGTCAGTGACTTCTTCACCCTGGAAAGCCACGTCGAAACCGCCGAGTCGCTGGTTCTCGGCGGCCTGGGCGGCAACATGCGTCTGGGCAATTTCGGTGTGCTCAACGCGGCCTTGGCGCAGAGCCAGTTCGACGGTGAAAAAGGCCATCAGGTCGCCCTCGGCTACCAGTACAACAGCCAGCGTATGGGCTTCAGTTACCAGCGCCTGCAACGCCATGGCGACTATGCCGACCTGAGCCGGGTAGGCAGCCCCGACATGCAACTGAGCCAGCGCAGCGAGCAGGTCACCCTGAGCCTCAACCTTGACCGCTTCGGCAGCCTGGGCGCCGGCTACTTCGATGTGCGCGCCGGTGACGGCACGCGCACCCGGCTGATCAACCTGAGCTGGAGCAAGCCGCTGTGGGGCAACAGCAGCCTCTACCTGTCGGCCAACCGTGAGGTCGGCGACAGCCAGTGGGCGGTGCAGGCGCAATTGGTGATCCCCATTGACTTCAGCGGCACCCTGGCCCTGAGCCTGGAGCGCAGCAAGGAAGGCGAAGACCTGCAGCGGGTCAACTACAGCCGTGCAGTGCCGGTGGGCGGCGGCGTGGGTTACAACCTGGGCTATGCCACCGGTGGCGACCGCGACGCCTACCGCCAGGCCGATGTCACCTGGCGCCTGCAGTCGGTACAGCTGCAGGCTGGCGTCTACGGCAACAGCGGCGAGATGACCCGCTGGGCCGACGCCAGCGGCTCGCTGGTGTGGATGGATGCCGGGGTGTTCGCCGCCAACCGCATCGATGATGCCTTCGTGGTGGTCAGCACCAATGGTTACGCCGATGTGCCGGTGCGCTACGAGAACCAAGAGATCGGCCGCACCGACAAAGGCGGCCATTTGCTGGTGCCGTACAGCAGTGGTTATTACCGCGGCAAATACGAAATCGACCCCATGGACCTGCCGCCCGACGTGCTCGCGCCGAATGTGGAGCAGCGGGTTGCGGTGCGCCGTGGCAGCGGCTACCTGCTGGAATTCCCACTCAAGCGGGTACTGGCCGCCAGCCTCGAACTGGTCGATGGCAACCAGCAGCCGCTCAAGCTGGGCAGCACGGTCATTCACCAGCAAAGCGGGAGCCAGGCGGTGGTGGGCTGGGATGGGTTGGTGTACCTGGAGAACCTGTCGCCGCACAACCGCCTGCAGGTGCAGCTGGAAGGAGGAGGGCAGTGCCAGGTCGAATTCGATTTGCCGCAGGTGGAGGGCTCGATCCCATTGATTGGCCCGTTGGTGTGCCGATGAACAGGGCGCGATGTCGCCTGTTGCTGGCCACGCTGCTGCTGCCGGCAAGCTCGGCCTGGGCGTTATGCTCGTCGCCGGCGACCGCCCCTGCAGCGTTCGGCACCGTCAACTCGACGCTGGTGCGCAACGCCGTGCAAAATGCCTCGACGACCAATGCCGGGCTGCAATGCACGGGCTCGCTGTTGTCACTGCTGGTGAACAGCGATCACTTCTACCTCACCATCACGTCTGCCGGAACCGGGCTGCGGGGGCCGACCGGGGATGTCATCCCGTATACGATCTACGCCAATAACACCACCAGCTACCCCATCGCCCGTGGCACGCAGTTCGACTTCGCCCGCAACGGCCTTATCGACGCGTTGGGGCTGCTTAATGGCAACTCGCCCAAAACTGTGCCGCTGTATCTGAAGACGGTGGTTGGCGCCAATGTCGCGGCGGGTGTGTACACCGAGACGCTGAACCTCGCCTGGGTGTGGGATTACTGTTCGGGCATCGGCCTGGGCAATATCTGCCTGGGGCGTGACAGAGGTTCAGGAAACCAGACCCTCACGGTGACCCTGACCGTCAGTAACGACTGCCAGATCACCACGCCCAGCATCAACTTTGGCAGTGCCCCGGTGGTGGCGGGCTTCGGTACGGTCAGCCAGGGCATCAGCTTGTCGTGCACCAAGGGCAGCAGCTATACGGTGGGGCTGGATGACGGCCAGAATGCGGCTGGCGGGCGCCGGCGGATGAAATCTGCGGCCAACAACTACCTGGCTTACGACATCTTCAAGAGCGCAGGTGCGGTGCGCTGGGGTTCGCTGACGAGTGCGAGAAGGTCGAGCAGCGATGCCGATGTGAACCCAGGCGCGGGCACCGGGACCGGCAGCCAGGTATTCAATTACAACGCCAAGGTCTATACCGACCAGGCCACACCGCCGGCCACGACTTATACCGATAACGTGATTCTCGATGTGCAGTTTTGACTATGCGCGCCTGGGCCGGCTCTTCGCGGGCAAGCTCGCTTCTACAGCGAGCACGGCGGTGAACCTGTAGGAGCGGGCTTGCCCGCGAGAGGCAGGAATTGTCAGCGCAAATCGTCTGCCATCTTCAGCAAGGTTTCCAGCACCGCCCCCGCCAACGCCTTCGACCGCTTACCCGACCAGCCGCTCACCGGGTTGGGCGCATCGTCATGGTCCTTGAACGGCATTTCCAGGGTCAGCGACAAGCAGTCATACGCCATCCCCACCGCATTGCACGCCAGCGTGGTGTTGGCCTGCCCTGGCTCATCACGTGTGTAGCCATACTTCGTCTGGAAGTCCGGCGTAACGCTGCACAACGTACTGCGGAACTGCTCCTCCAGCTTGGCCAGCCGCGGCGTATAGCCAGGGTTACCTTCGCAGGCCGCCGTGAACACATGCGGGATTTCCTCATCCCCATGCACGTCGATAAACGCGTCCACCCCATATTGCTTCATCTGCGCCTGGGCAAAGAACACCTCAGGGCTCAGCTCGACACTGGCATCCTGCCAGGCTCGGTTGAGGTCCTTGCCCTTGAAGTTGGTGCGCAGGTGGCCAAGGAATGCGCCATCGGGGTTCATGTTGGGGATCAGGTACAAGTCGGCTTTGGCCAGCAGTTGCTTGACGACGTCATCGTTCGCTTGCAGCCGATCGATCACACCCTCCATGAACCACTCGGCCATATGCTCGCCCGGGTGCTGCTGGGCAATCAGCCACAGCTTGCGCTTGCCCGCGCCACCGTTGCCGGCGCGCAGCAGGGGGATGTCGCGGCCTTGCACGCTGCGGCCATGGGCCAACAGCTCTACCCCTTCGATTTGCTGGGCACGTTCGATCAACTGGTTGTGGCGCGCGCGTGGGTAGGGCTCGAAGTAGGCGAACCAGATCTGCTCCTGCTCGGCCTTCACCTCAAAGGCCAGTGCCTTGCCGTCGAACTGGCTGGGCACGCGGAACCAGGTGTGCTGGTCGTAGGAGGCCACGGCGTTATAGCCGGCCCAAGCGTTCTTGTAGGAGGACTCGCTGGCGTTGTCCAGGCTGAAGCGATGAACCTGACCGGGTGTGAGGCCGCTGACCTTGAAGTGGAACCACTGGAAGTGGCCGCTGTGAGTGTCCGGGCGGATGGCCAGGTGGACCTGCGCCGGGTTGCTGGCATCCAGTACCTGGATGTTGCCGGAATCAAAAGCGCAGTCGATCTGCAGGGGGGACAGCGTCACGGTCATTGGCGAGGCTCCTTGGGCTTTGTTGTGGGGGTACTGTACACCCCTTGATGGCCTGGAAGAACGTTCTTGTGCGGGGGGCTTGCTGTTTGGTTGCGTGGTAAGGCCTCGCAAGTTGAGCGCAACTATATTATGTGGGAAGAATCGTTAAATGTAATAGTTGTTAAGAGAATTCCTACGCGTAGCTTTGACTTTTCCTTCGATGGTTCTGCTTGTGTCTCTTGTCAAATAATCTACGATGAGGTCGCAAAAGTACGGATCATTTCAAGGGTTGGGATGAAAAAAAATAATAATTGTATCTCGTAAGCTAGAAGGTACAACGCGGCTGGAATGCTGCTGTGGCTAAGCCTTGTGACTCGTTCGGGCATAATCTTGTCGTGTTGCTTATGATGATCAGTTTGCTCGGGGTCTTTCCTTTAGATGTCATCCTGCCTTCCTTTCCTGACCTTGCAGCAAGTTTTGATGTCAGCCTCAAGACCATCGCTTTCTCGGTCAGTATCTTTGCTATAGGCGTAGTCATCTCGCAGGCAATCATTGGTCCGCTGTCGGATGTGGTCGGTAGGAAGCCATTGTTGATTGGAGGGCTTGCGGTTTCGGTAATAGGCTCGCTCGGTTGCCTGTTTTCCAAGGGTTACGAAGGCTTCATGATTTTTCGTCTGATCCAAGCCGTTGGGTGCGGCAGCTTCGTCTTGAGTCAGGTGTTAGTGCAAGATATTTTCCCTGAAAAGCAGCAACATGTATTACGTATACTAATGCTTACGTTGAGTGGCTTGCTTATTTCGCTATCACCCCTGGCGGGGGGCTGTGTTGCAGCACTATCTAGGGTGGGAGGGAAGCTTCTATATCTTCAGTGTCTTGGCGGTGGTGGTACTTCTCCTGTCCCTTCTGGTGCTACCTGACAAGCCTGTGCAGCCTGTGCGGGGTGGCATGCTGGTTAACCTTGGAAAGCTGGTGGCTGATCGCGAGTTTGTTGTCGGCTGTGCGCTGTGTTCGTTGGCCTTTAGCTGTCACTTTGTATTTGTTGTTGTTTCGCCTTTGCTCTTGATCGGTGTGCTTGGGTTGGATGAGTTCATGTTTGGGGTCGTGTTTGTCGGCTACGGGGCGGCCTATGTGATCGGAGGGCTTGTGGCTAGGAAGTTGACAGGTGTTTTACCTCTGTATACGCAAATAGGCTTTGGCCTGGCCATGATTGGCTTCGCGGGGCTGGTACTGTTCGTTTGGCAGCTTGTCGAGGAGTTGTCAGTATCAAGCCTGATGGTGCCTGTGGCGATTGGGACAATCGGGGTGGCGATAATCCGCCCATCGGCGACAAGTTATGCATTGAGAAAGCATTGTGAACGCGCAGGGGTCGCAACGTCGACCATCAATGTACTCCTGTTCGCTTCTGGAGGCGTTGTCAGCACGTTGATCGCGTCGATTGAAAATGGATTGCCAAGCGTCTTGGCGTCGGTATTCATGGCGAGCAGCTTGGTTGGGGTGTGGCTGTTGTATTTTTTGAAGAGCAACGAGCGACGAGGGGGTGGCGCTTAGATGCCTGTCTTGCCTTTTGCGGTGGTGCGCAAATCGAGCGCCGCCCGCGCGGCGCTCGATCTGGTCGACGCTGAGGACCTTGCGACAGGCCTACGCCCAATAACCCATCAGCAATAGCGCAGCAACACCCAACCCAACCGCAATCGAGCACCCACCCAGCGAAAGCGCCGCGCGCCCTTGCCGGTACCAGCCATCCTGGCCCAGCTCGCGTGCCGGTGCCAGCAGGCTGCGCCAGCGCAGTTCGGTGTCATGGAAGGCCTGCAGGTGGGCTGGGTCGGCATCGAGCCAGCGGCGGAAATCGATGCGCTCACAGGCGGTTGCGTCGGGGCTTTGCAGCCGCACATACCACTGGCCAGCAATACTGGCCAAGGGATCGCCAGCGGGGCTTGCCGTTTGCAGGGCCTGGTTCATATTGCGCTCGATGCTCAATAAAGGCAGGCCGAGGCGGCTGGCAATAGTGGCGAAGTCCAGTTGGTCGAGGCGGTTGAGCAGGAATACTTGCTGAACACGGCGAGGCAGGCGTTTAAGCCCATGCAGCAGGGCATCCTCGGCTGCATGGCCGGTTGAAGGCGTAGGGTGCTCAAGGGGCAGCAGCAGGCGGCTCATGGTCAGCTCCTTGCTCGAGAGGGGAGAAATGGGGGCATCGTCCGTGATGCGGAACCAGAGTAGGAGAAACGAGATTGATTCTCAAGTGCTGATTCCGCAAAGTTTTGTAATGAGCATTCACGCCCTGACACACTTTTGCTATCATCGCCGCCATCAACGATCTTCATTAGCCTGAAGAGCCAAAAAAAAAGACCCGGCAAAAAGCCGGGTCAAAAACCGTGATTAGCCTGATGAGGAGATAATCTGAGAGCGACCTAAGCTCCAGGTTATCCAGCAGATCTCGCGATCAGCTGAGTGCAATAATAATCGTTATCATTTGCCAGTCAAATGATTTTTCTCTTATTCGGTAAAAAACTTTTACCGGTGCGCTTCCTTGTCCCGGCATTCGGGGCCTCGGCCGTTCCAGGCCATCACGTCTCTCCCTAACGTTTTGTGCTTACAGCCCGGCCTGTGCGGCGCCCTTGTGCTCCAGCAGCGCCCTGGCCATGTCCATCATGTGCATCAACGCAAAGGTCAGTTCGCGTTGGCTGCCTTCCTGATGGCTGGCCGTTTCGTGGGCGGTGGCGGCGGCGCAGCGGAGCAGGGCGATGGCGTGCTCCTGGGCCTGTTCACTGGTGACACCTTCGTGAAGGGTCCATATCCGGTTGTGCCCGCTGGGGCGGTTGGGGTTTGGGTTGAGGTAATAGTCGAGGGCGCGGCGGGCCGCTTCGCTGTCGAGTTCTGTTTCGTCGTTTTTCGGTGGTTTCATCCTGATACCTGCGCATGCCAATAGGGAAAAGGTCCTGGTTGATATTAATACCTGATGTATTTATGTGCTTGGAAATAAATAATACTGAATGTTTATTGAGCGCTAGAAGGCAGTCCGTATCGTGCCAGCGATGAATATGGATAAATGGATTGCCCTCGTCCGTGACCGGATGGAGGAGCTCGATATCTCCCAGGAGCAGCTCGCCGAACGCGTTGGGGTTTCCCAGGGCAGCGTGGGCCATTGGGTGAACAAGCGGCGTCAGCCCAAGGTCGATTCGATGAACCGAGTGTTCGTCGAGCTTGGCATGCCGCACTACCATGTCAGCCTTCAATTGCGTGTGCTCGGCCAGCTGGGGGAGGAAAGCGCCCGCTACGAAGTGGACGGCGCAGACGATGCGGTTGACCTGATGCAATACATCGTGTGTTTTCGTTACCCGGTGCTGGGCTGGGACCAGCTGGGTGCCAGCGAAGCCACGGAGCCGGCCGTTTACGAGCAGACCGAATACCTGGCGCAAGGCAAGGCGTTCTGGCTGACCGTGGAAAACGATGCCATGAGCACGGCCAGCGGCCGCAGCGTGCCACAGGGGATGCGCATTCTGGTTGACCCAGGGCTGGACGCAGAGCCTGGGCGGCTGGTGATTGCGCGCCAGCCCGGCAAGACGGCGATTCTGCGTGAGCTGGCCGAGGAGGGCGGGGAGCGCTACCTGAAGGCGCTCAATAGCAGCTACCCGGCGTTGGTGTGTGAAGACGGGTGTGAGTTTCTGGGTGTGGTCGTGCGGGCGCACGGCACCTTCTAGATTGCCGGGGCTGCTGTGCAGCCCATTCGCCGGCAAGCAGGCTCCCACAGGGATTGTGAGCGATTCAAGCTTTTGATCCAGGCCGTTGCTCGCCAAATTCAAAGGCGGCGATCTACCTGTGGGAGCCGGCTTGCCGGCGAAAGGGCTGCACAGCAGCCCCGGTTCACGTCATTCGGCCAATTCGACCAGTACCGTCCCTTCGCTGACCATGTCCCCTTCCTGGCAGAACAATGCCTTCACCGTCCCGCCATGGGGCGCGCGTATGCTGTGTTCCATCTTCATGGCTTCGAGCACCACCAGCGCGGTACCGGCTTGCACCACCTGGCCCGGCTCGACCAGCACGCGCACGATGCTGCCGTTCATCGGGGCACCCAGGCCGCCCTGGTGGCTGTGGCTGGCCTCGGCTTCGGCGATCGGGTCGAACGCCTCGATGGCGTGCATTTCGCCGTCCCAGCGCAGAAACAGCGTGCCACCCCGGCGCACCGCCAGGTAACGCCGGCGCACGCCACCATCGTCATGGCCCAGGCGGTCGCCGTCCAGCTGCCAGTTCGAGGCGGCGTAGTGCTCCAGGGCAACCGCCTGGCTTTCACCACCACTGCGCAAGTGCAGGCTGCTGCGCGCCGGCAGGCCCAGGCGCAAGCCAGAGCGCTGGGCCCATGGCGAGCGGCTGTCGTCGTCACGCTGCTGCGCGGCCTGGCCCTGTAACCAGGCCTCACCTGCGGCTTGCCAGAAGCCTGCGGGCAACGGTTGCGGCGCCGGCAACAGTACCTCCTGGTGACGCGGGATAAAGCCTGTGTCCAGCTCGGCTGCTGCGAAGGCCGGGTGGGCGATAATGCGCCGCAGGAAGGCGATATTGGTCTTCAGGCCGCCGATGGCGAATTCGTCGAGCATCGCCAGCAAGCGCAGGCGCGCCTGTTCGCGGTTTTCGCCCCAGGCGATCAGCTTGCCGAGCATCGGGTCATAGAACGGCGACACCTCGTCACCTTCGCTGACCCCGCTGTCCACTCGGCGGCCGTCGCCGGGCGGCGATTCGCGGTACAGCGCCAGGGTGCCCGTGGCCGGCAGAAATTCGTTGGCCGGGTCTTCGGCATACAAGCGCACCTCGATGGCATGGCCGATCAGCGGCACCTGCGCCTGGCTGATCGGCAGTGGCTCGCCGCAGGCCACACGAATCTGCCAGGCCACGAGGTCCAGGCCGGTAATGGCTTCGGTGACCGGGTGCTCCACCTGCAGGCGGGTGTTCATCTCCATGAAGAAGAACTCGCCGCGGGCGTCGAGCAGAAATTCCACGGTGCCGGCGCCGACATAGCCGATGGCCTGGGCGGCGCGCACTGCCGCCTGGCCCATGGCCTGGCGTTGTTCGGCTGAAAGCCCGGGCGCAGGTGCTTCCTCCACCACCTTCTGGTGCCGACGCTGGATCGAGCAGTCACGTTCGTTGAGGTACAGGCAGTTGCCGTGCTGGTCGGCGAACACCTGGATTTCCACGTGGCGTGGCTTGAGCACGTATTTTTCCACCAGCATGCGCGCATCGCCGAACGACGACTGCGCCTCGCGCTGGGCCGAGGCGAGGGCGTCGGCCAGCTGGCTTTCGTCCTCGACCACTTTCATGCCCTTGCCACCGCCACCGGCGCTGGCCTTGAGCAGCACCGGGTAGCCAATGCGCTCGGCGGCGCCGCGGAACGTTTCCAGGTCTTGGGCTTCGCCGTGATAACCCGGCACCAGCGGTACGCCGGCGGCTTCCATCAGCGCCTTGGCTGCCGATTTGCTACCCATGGCGTCGATGGCGCTGGCCGGTGGGCCGAGGAAGATCAGGCCGGCGTCCTCGATGGCGCGGGCAAAGCCTGCGTTTTCGGAAAGAAAGCCATAACCCGGGTGGATGGCCTGGGCGCCGCTGGCCTTGGCGGCGGCGAGCAGTTTGTCGACCACCAGGTAACTGTCGGCGGCCTTGCTGCCGCCCAGGTCGACACGAATGTCCGCTTCACGGCTGTGGCGCGCGTCACGGTCGGTGGCGCTGTGCACGGCCACGGTGGTCAGGCCCATGGCTTTGGCCGTACGCATCACCCGGCAGGCGATTTCACCGCGGTTGGCGACCAGTAGGGTGGTCAGTGTGGGGCGGCTCATGGGCGCGGCTCCTTCTTGTGTACGGTTTGCCAGGCGGGTTGGCGCTTTTCAAGGAAGGCGCGCAGGCCCTCCTGGCCTTCGGCGCTGACACGAATACGGGCGATGGTGTTTTCGCAGTAGCGGCGCAGTGCCGGGCTGAGCTCACCGTCGTCGACTTCACGCAGCAGGTCTTTGGTGGCGCGCAGCGCTTGCGGGCTGTTCTGCAGCAGGTTGTCGACCCAGGCCTCGACCTGCGCCTCCAGTTCGGCGGCCGGGTACACTTCGGCCAGCAAACCCAATTCACGGGCACGTACGCCGCTGAAGCGCTCTGCTGTGAGGGCGTAGCGGCGCGCGGCCCGCTCACCGATGGCCTTGACCACGAATGGGCTAATCACCGCCGGGGCCAGGCCAATGCGTACCTCCGACAGGCAAAGCTGCGCGTCCTCGGCGCCGATGGCCATGTCGCAGCAGCTGATCAGCCCCAGCGCACCGCCAAAGGCCGCACCTTGTACCACGGCCAAGGTCGGCGCCTTGAGCCGGTGCAGGGCGTACATCAGCTCGCCCAGCTCACGGGCGTCGTCCAGGTTGGTGTTGAAGTCCAGCTGCGCCGATTGCTGCATCCAGGCCAGGTCGGCGCCGGCACTGAAATGCCGGCCACGGCCGCGCAGCAACAGAAACCGCAGGTTCGCGTCGTCGGCCAGTTGATCGAGGGCGACGATCAGCTCGCGGATCATCAGGGCGTTGAAGGCGTTATTCTTGTCCTCGCGGCTCAGCCACAGGGTGGCGAAGCCGCGCGGGTCGCGGGTCACTTCTAAGGTGCTGAAATCGCTCATGGTCACATCCGGAAAATGCCGAAGCGGCTCTGTTCGATCGGCGCGTTCAACGCGGCGGACAACGCCAGGCCCAGCACGTCACGGGTCTGCGCCGGGTCGATGACACCGTCGTCCCACAGCCGGGCGCTGGAGTAATAAGGGTGGCCCTGGCGCTCGTACTGGTCGAGGATCGGCTGCTTGAGCCGCGCTTCATCCTCGGCGCTGAAGGCCTGGCCGCTGCGTTCGCTCTGCTCGCGCTTGACCTGCGCCAGCACCCCGGCCGCCTGTTCGGCACCCATCACGCCAATCCGCGCGTTGGGCCACATCCACAAGAAGCGTGGGTCGTAAGCGCGGCCGCACATGCCGTAGTTGCCGGCACCGAAGCTGCCGCCGATGATCACCGTGAATTTCGGCACCTGGGCGCACGCCACGGCGGTGACCAGCTTGGCGCCGTGCTTGGCGATGCCGCCTTCTTCGTACTTTTTGCCGACCATGAAGCCGGTGATGTTCTGCAGGAACAGCAGCGGGATGCCACGCTGGCAGGCCAGTTCGATGAAGTGCGCGCCTTTTTGCGCGGCTTCGGCGAAGAGGATGCCGTTGTTGGCCAGGATCGCCACCGGGTAGCCGTGCAGGTGGGCGAAGCCGCACACCAGCGTGGTACCGAACAGCGCCTTGAACTCATCGAACACCGAGCCGTCGACCAGGCGCGCGATCACCTCGCGTACATCGAAGGGTTGCTTGGCGTCGGCCGGCACCACGCCGTACAGCTCCTCGGCGCCATACAGCGGCGCCACCGGGGCCAGGCACTGCAGCTTGCCCAGCTTGTGCCAGTTGAGGTTGGCCACACTGCGCCGGGCCAGGGCCAGGGCATGCTCGTCGTTGTCGGCATAATGGTCAGCCACGCCGCTGGTGCGGCAGTGCACATCGGCGCCGCCGAGGTCTTCGGCGCTCACCACTTCACCGGTGGCGGCTTTCACCAGCGGTGGGCCGGCCAGGAAGATGGTCGCCTGCTGGCGCACCATGATCGCTTCGTCGGCCATGGCTGGCACATAGGCGCCCCCTGCAGTGCACGACCCCATCACCACGGCGATCTGCGGGATGCCCAGCGCGCTCATGTTGGCCTGGTTGAAGAAGATCCGCCCGAAGTGCTCGCGGTCGGGGAACACTTCGTCCTGGCGTGGCAGGTTGGCGCCGCCGGAGTCCACCAGGTAAATGCACGGCAGGCGGTTCTGCAGGGCGATGGTCTGCGCGCGCAGGTGTTTCTTCACCGTCAGCGGGTAGTACGAGCCGCCTTTGACCGTGGCGTCGTTGGCCACGATCATGCATTCCACGCCTTCGACGCGGCCGATGCCAGCAATCACCCCAGCAGCAGGCACGTCTTCGCCGTACACCTCGTGGGCGGCCAACTGGCCGATCTCAAGGAAGGGTGAGCCAGGGTCGAGCAGGCGGTCGATGCGTTCACGCGGCAGCAGTTTGCCGCGCGAGGTGTGCCGCTCCTGGGCCTTCGGCCCGCCGCCCTGTGCGATGTGGCCGAGCAGGCCGCGCAGGGCCTGGACCTGTTCGAGCATGGCCGCGCTGTTGCCGGCGAACTCTGCCGAACGCGGGTTGATCTGGGTGTGCAAGGTAGCCATGTGCGCCCGTCCCTGTGCTCAGCGGGTTTCGTTGAACAGTTCGCGGCCAATCAGCATCCGGCGGATTTCGCTGGTGCCGGCGCCGATTTCGTACAGCTTGGCGTCGCGCAGCAGGCGGCCAGCCGGGAACTCGTTGATGTAGCCGTTGCCGCCAAGAATCTGGATCGCTTCAAGGGCCATTTGCGTGGCGCGTTCGGCGGTGTACAGGATCACCCCGGCGGCGTCCTTGCGGGTGGTCTCGCCACGGTCGCAGGCCTGTGCCACGGCGTACAGGTAGGCACGGCTGGCGTTGAGCTGGGTGTACATGTCGGCGATCTTGCCCTGGATCAGCTGGAACTCGCCGATGCTCTGGCCGAATTGCTTGCGGTCGTGAATGTACGGTACGACCAGGTCCATGCAGCTTTGCATGATGCCGGTGGGGCCGCCGGAGAGCACCACGCGCTCGTAGTCCAGGCCGCTCATCAGCACGCGTACGCCACCGTTGAGCTGGCCGAGGATATTTTCTTCCGGCACTTCGACGTCATCGAAGAACAGCTCGCAGGTGTTGGAGCCACGCATGCCCAGCTTGTCGAACTTGTTGCTGCGGCTGAAGCCTTTCCAGTCGCGCTCGACGATGAATGCGCTAATGCCGTGCGCGGCCTTTTCCAGGTCGGTCTTGGCGTAGATCACGTAGGTGTTGGCGTCGGGGCCGTTGGTGATCCAGGTCTTGCTGCCGTTGAGCACGTAGCGGTCGCCGCGCTTTTCGGCGCGCAGCTTCATCGACACCACGTCGGACCCGGCATTGGGCTCGCTCATGGCCAGGGCGCCGATGTGCTCGCCGCTGATCAGCTTGGGCAAATACTTCAGCTTCTGCTCGTGGCTACCGTTGCGGTTGATCTGGTTGACGCACAGGTTGGAATGCGCGCCGTAGGAGAGGGCTACCGACGCCGAAGCGCGGCTGATTTCTTCCATCGACACCACGTGGGCCAAATAGCCCAGGCCTGCACCGCCGTATTCTTCCGGCACGGTGATGCCCAGCAGGCCCATGTCGCCAAACTTGCGCCACATGTCGGCGGGGAACAGGTTGTCATGGTCGATCTGCGCGGCGCGCGGCGCCAGTTCGGCGGCGACGAAGGTGCGCACCTGGTCACGGAGCATGTCGATGGTTTCGCCCAGGGCGAAGTTCAGGGAGGGGTAATGCATGTGCGGGCACCTTATTGTTCTTGAAATTGGCTAACACCGTAGCTCAAAGGCTCACCACCCACCCCTGTGGGAGCGGGCCGAGCGCCAAAAGCGGTGTCGTTTTCACCTTTACGTTAACGTAAGCCTGTCCTGAATCGCTGTCAATCACCTCATCACCTTTACGTAAACGTAAATCTGCGCCAGAGTATTTGTCGCTTGCTTCAGCCGTGCCCAGAACAACCACAAGAAGGGACACCCATGAGTCAACCCAGTTACACCCGAGGTCGTCAGGACCAACCCTTGCTGACCCTGACCATCGGCCAGGCCCTCGACAGCACCGTGGCCCGCCACCCCGACCGCGAAGCGCTGGTGGTGCGCCACCAGGGCGTGCGTTACACCTGGCAGCAATTGGCCGAACAGGTCGATCTACATGCCCGCGCACTGATGGCGTTAGGTGTGAACGTTGGCGAGCGCGTCGGCATTTGGGCGCCCAACTGCGCCCAGTGGTGCATCCTGCAACTGGCCAGCGCCAAGGTCGGCGCGATCCTGGTCAACATCAACCCGGCTTATCGGGTTAGTGAACTGGAGTACGTGCTGCGTCAGTCGGGGTGCCGTTGGCTGGTTTGCGCCGATGCGTTCAAGACGTCCGATTACCACGCCATGGTGCAGGCGCTGGTGCCGGAGTTGGCCACGGCAGCTGCAGGTGGCTTGACCAGTGAAAGCCTGCCCGAACTGCGCGGTGTGATCAGCCTCGCTGCCCAGCCGCCGCTCGGCTTCCTGCCCTGGCAGGCGCTTGCCCACTGGGCGGGGCAAACCACACCCGATGCCTACGCGGCCCGCCAGCAGAGCCTGCAGTTCGACCAGCCGGTGAACATCCAGTACACCTCCGGCACCACCGGCGCGCCGAAAGGGGCGACGCTCAGCCACTACAACATCCTCAACAACGGTTTCATGGTTGGCCAGAGCCTGGGCCTGACCAGTGCCGACCGCATGGTGATCCCGGTGCCGCTGTACCACTGCTTCGGCATGGTCATGGCCAACCTCGGCTGCATCACCCACGGCAGCACCATGATCTACCCCAATGACGCCTTCGACGCCGAGCTCACGTTGCGTACCGTTGCCGAAGAGCGCGCCAGTATTCTGTATGGCGTGCCGACCATGTTCATCGCCATGCTCGACCACCCAGCACGTCAGCAGTTGGACCTTTCCACCCTGCGCAGCGGCATCATGGCCGGTGCCACCTGCCCGATCGAGGTGATGCGCCGGGTCATCGACCAGCTGCACATGGCCCAGGTGCAAATCGCCTATGGCATGACCGAAACCAGCCCGGTGTCGTTGCAGACCGGCCCCGACGACGCGCTGGAGCTGCGCGTGACCACAGTCGGGCGTACTCAGCCGCAGCTGGAAACCAAGCTGGTGGACGCCGAGGGCTGCATCGTCGCGCGCGGCGAAATGGGCGAACTGTGCACCCGGGGTTACAGCGTGATGCTCGGTTACTGGAACAACCCCCAGGCCACGGCGGATGCAATCGACCCGGCTGGCTGGATGCACTCGGGGGACCTGGCGGTGATGGATGAGCACGGCCATGTGCGCATCGTCGGGCGCAACAAGGACATGATCATTCGCGGCGGGGAGAACATCTACCCGCGTGAACTGGAGGAGTTCTTCTACACGCATCCGGCTGTGGCCGATGCGCAGGTGATCGGGGTCCCGTGCAGCAAATATGGTGAGGAGGTGGTGGCCTGGATCAAGCTGCACCCAGGGCACAGCGCCACGGCCGATGAGCTGCACGGCTGGTGCAAGGCGCGCATCGCGCATTACAAGGTGCCGCGGCATTTCCGCTTCGTCGAAGAATTCCCGATGACGGTGACCGGGAAGGTGCAGAAGTTCAGGATGAGGGAGATCAGTGTGGCGGAGCTGGCCATTGAAACGGTCGGTTGATGCATTGAATCTGCCGGCCCTTCGCGGGCAAGCCTGCTCCTACACGTACGCCGTAGGCCTGTAGGAGCGGGCTTGCCCGCGAAGGGCCGTCAGCATAACCAACTGATGCTTGTACTGGCAGAAATACCAGTTGCCTCGTCTATCCTTAAGCCTTCACCGGTGGATCCTGGCTGGGCGGGTCACCCACCGTCGGCGGCACCGTCGGCTTGATCGGCAGCTCGTCCGGGTCTTCTTCCGGCACGGGCGGCGGCAGGCTGGGGTCGTCGATGTTCGGGTCGGGTGTCTCCGGTGGAATGGGAATGTTCATTGCCTCACCTCGCGGGTTGGTAAATGAGAGAGTGGTGCAGGCTTTGATTCGTGGCTGCGCCGTTCGCTCAATTTTTTTGAACCCCCCGTGCAGACGATGGCTCTGAACCCTTACCGCCAATGCCACCAGGGAGCCAGGACCGATGTCGCGTAACGAGCCCTTCGAAAGCGTACCGATGGCGAACGATCACCCCGACCAGGCCATTAGCCTGGCCCAGGCGCTGCTGGCGCCGCGCATCGTGATCGAAGACTGCAGCCCCGCCCTCGACGGCGGCACCTTCGCCGCCAAGGCCATCAGCGGCCAGCCGGTGGCGGTCAGCAGCAAGGTCTACAGCGACGGCCATGACCGCCTGGCCGTGATGCTCAACTGGCGCCAGGCCAACAGCCGGCGCTGGCATTGCGTGCCGATGCAGTCGCCCGGCAATGACCTGTGGCTGGCCGAATTCACCCCGACCGAGCTGGGCCCGCACCTGTTCAGCATCGAGGCCTGGATCGACCCGTTCGCCACCTATTGCCATGACCTGGAGCGCAAGTACCACGCGGGCGTGGAGGTGAAACTGGAGCTGGAAGAAGGCCGCTTGCTCCTGGGCAAAGGCGCAGAACGCAGCGAAGGTGCCTTGCGCGAACAGATCGTGGGGTTACAGGCGCAGCTGCCCGAGCTTTCCCAGGATGACCAGGTGGCATTGCTGCTGGGCCCTGAAGCAAGCCGGCTGATGAGCGAAGCCGAGCACCGCAGTTACCTTACGCGCAGCATCGAATTCCCCCTCGACGTCGACCGCCCGGCCGCGCAGTTCGCCAGTTGGTACGAGCTGTTCCCGCGCTCGATCACTGACAGTGCCGAGCGCCATGGCACCTTCAATGATGTGCACGCGCGCCTGCCGATGATCCGCGACATGGGCTTTGACGTGCTGTACTTCCCGCCCATTCACCCGATCGGCAAGAAGCACCGCAAGGGCCGTAACAATGCCTTGCAGGCCGAGCCCAACGACCCGGGCAGCCCCTATGCCATTGGCAGCCCCGAAGGCGGCCACGATGCCATTCACCCGGAACTGGGCACCCGTGAAGACTTCCGTCGCCTGGTGGCAGCCGCCGCTGAACACGGCCTGGAAATCGCCCTGGATTTCGCCATCCAGTGCTCCCAGGACCACCCTTGGCTGCAAGAGCACCCCGGCTGGTTCAGCTGGCGCCCCGACGGCACTATCCGCTATGCCGAGAACCCACCGAAAAAATACCAGGACATCGTCAACGTCGATTTTTACGCCGCCGAGGCCGTGCCTTCGTTGTGGCTGGCCCTGCGCGATGTGGTGGTGGGCTGGGTCGAGGAGGGCGTGAAGACCTTCCGCGTCGACAACCCGCACACCAAGCCGCTGCCGTTCTGGCAATGGCTGATCGCCAATGTGCGCAGCCAGTACCCCGATGTGCTCTTCCTCGCCGAAGCGTTCACCAAGCCTGCGATGATGGCGCGCCTGGGCAAGGTCGGCTATGCGCAGAGCTACACGTACTTCACCTGGCGCAACACCAAAAAGGAGCTGCGCGAGTATTTCGAAGAACTCAACCAGCCGCCGTGGAGCCAGTGCTACCGCCCCAACTTCTTCGTCAATACGCCGGACATCAACCCGTTCTTCCTGCACACCTCGGGGCGCGCGGGCTTTTTGATCCGTGCCGCTTTGGCGACCATGGGTTCGGGGCTGTGGGGCATGTATTCCGGTTTCGAGCTTTGCGAGAGCGCGCCGTTGCCGGGCAAAGAGGAATACCTGGATTCGGAGAAGTACCAGATCCGCCCGCGCGACTTCACCCAGCCCGGCAACATCATCGCCGAGATCGCCCAGCTCAACCGTATTCGCCGGCAGAACCGCGCCCTGCAAACACACCTTGGCGTGGCATTCTTCAACTGCTGGAACGACAACATCCTGTACTTCGCCAAGCGCACCCCCGAGCGTGACAATTACATTCTGGTAGCGATCAGCCTCGACCCGCACAACGCCCAGGAGGCCAATTTCGAGCTGCCGCTGTGGGAGCTGGGCCTGGATGACGATGCCGACACCCTGGGCGAAGACTTGATGAACGGCCACCGCTGGACCTGGCACGGCAAGACTCAGTGGATGCGCATCGAGCCCTGGCATCAGCCGTTTGGCATCTGGCGCATCGAGAAGGCCAGATAGCGGGCCGCTGCGCGCCCATTCGCGGGGCAAGCCCGCTCCCACAAGGCCAGCGCTAATCCTGTGGGAGCGGGCTTGCCCCGCGAATGGGGCGCACAGCGCCCCCAGCTAATCACACGGTGTTGCAGAATTGAAAGGAGTCACCCATGGCCAAGCGTTCACGCCCGGCAGCCTTCATCGACGACCCGCTGTGGTACAAGGACGCGGTGATCTACCAGCTACACATCAAGTCGTTCTTCGATGCCAACAACGACGGCATCGGTGATTTCGCAGGCCTGATCAGCAAGCTCGACTACATCGCCGAACTGGGCGTCAACACCCTCTGGCTGCTGCCGTTCTACCCTTCGCCACGGCGCGACGACGGTTATGACATCGCCGAATACAAAGCCGTGCACCCCGATTACGGCAGCATGGCCGACGCCCGGCGCTTCATTGCCGAAGCCCACAAGCGCGGCCTGCGGGTGATCACCGAGCTGGTCATCAACCACACCTCCGACCAGCACCCGTGGTTCCAGCGCGCCCGCTTGGCCAAGCGCGGCAGCAAGGCCCGCGACTTCTATGTGTGGTCGGATGACGATCAGAAATACGACGGCACGCGGATCATCTTCCTCGACACCGAGAAGTCCAACTGGACCTGGGACCCGGTTGCCGGCCAGTACTTCTGGCACCGCTTCTATTCGCACCAGCCCGACCTCAACTTCGATAACCCGCAGGTACTCAAGGCCGTCATCGGGGTGATGCGCTTCTGGCTCGACCTGGGCGTCGACGGCTTGCGCCTGGATGCCATCCCCTACCTGATCGAGCGCGACGGCACCAACAACGAGAACCTCCCGGAAACCCACCGCGTGCTCAAGGCGATCCGCGCCGAGATCGACGCCAATTACCCCGACCGCATGTTGCTGGCCGAGGCCAATCAGTGGCCCGAGGACACCCGCCCGTACTTCGGCGAAGGCGATGGCGACGAATGCCACATGGCCTTCCACTTCCCGCTGATGCCGCGCATGTACATGGCCCTGGCCATGGAAGACCGCTTCCCGATCACCGATATCCTGCGCCAGACCCCGGAAATCCCTGCCAATTGCCAGTGGGCGATCTTCCTGCGCAACCACGATGAGCTGACCCTGGAAATGGTCACCGACCGCGAGCGTGACTACCTGTGGAACTACTACGCCGAGGACCGCCGTGCGCGCATCAACCTCGGCATCCGCCGCCGCCTGGCACCGCTGCTGCAGCGTGACCGCCGGCGTATCGAGCTGCTCACCAGCCTGCTGTTGTCGATGCCAGGCACGCCCACCCTGTACTACGGTGACGAACTGGGCATGGGCGACAACATCTACCTGGGCGACCGCGACGGTGTGCGCACCCCCATGCAGTGGTCGCCCGACCGCAACGGCGGATTCTCCAAGGCCGACCCGCAGCGCCTGGTGCTGCCGCCGATCATGGACCCGCTGTACGGCTACCAGACGGTCAACGTCGAGGCGCAGTCCCACGACCCGCATTCGCTGCTCAACTGGAACCGCCGCCTGCTGGCGGTACGCAACCAGCAGAAGGCGTTTGGCCGCGGCACCTTGCGCACGCTGACGCCGAGCAACCGGCGCATCCTGGCGTACATCCGCGAATACACCGATGACGCTGGCAACAATGAAGTCATCCTGTGTGTTGCGAACGTCTCCCGCGCCGCCCAGGCGGCGGAACTGGAACTGTCGCAATATGCCGACAAGGTGCCGGTCGAGATGCTCGGCGGCAGCGCCTTCCCACCGATCGGGCAGTTGCCGTTCCTGCTGACCTTGCCGCCCTACGCCTTCTACTGGTTCCTGCTGGCAGCGCACGACCGCATGCCCAGCTGGCACGTTCAACCTACCGAGGGGTTGCCGGAATTGACCACTTTAGTGCTGCGCAAACGCATGGAAGAGCTGCTTGAAGCGCCTTCCAGTGACATTCTGCAAGACGCGATCCTGCCGCAATACCTGCCAAAGCGCCGCTGGTTCGCCGGCAAGGAAGGGCCCATCGACCAGGTGCGCCTGCGCTACGGCGTGCGCTTCGGCACGGCCACGACGCCCGTGCTGCTCAGCGAAATCGAGGTGCTTGGCGATGGCGTGGCCAACCAGTACCAGTTGCCGTTCGGGTTCCTCCCCGAAGAGCAGATCAATACCGCCTTGCCGCAGCAGCTGGCGCTGTCCCGTGTGCGGCGTGGCCGCCAGGTTGGCCTGATCACCGACGCCTTCGTGCTCGAGCCATTCATCCGCGCCGTGTTGCGAGCCTGTCAGGAGGGCGTGCGATTGCCGTGCGGCAACGGCCAGGGCGAGTTGCGCTTCCAATGCACCGATCAGCTGGCCGGCCTTGGGCTCGATGAGGACAGCGCAGTGCGCTACCTGAGCGCCGAGCAGTCGAACAGCTCGGTGGTGGTGGGTGATCGCGTGGTGCTCAAGCTGATCCGCCGGGTCAACCCAGGTATTCACCCGGAACTGGAAATGAGCGCCTACCTGACCGCTGGCGGCTTTACCAACATATCGCCGTTGCTGGCCTGGGTCAGCCGCGTGGATGAAGCGGATGCCCCGCACCTGCTGATGATCGCCCAAGGCTACTTGAGCAACCAGGGCGATGCCTGGGCCTGGACCCAGAACACCCTGGAGCGGGCCATCCGCGACGAGATGGAGCCGGCCAGCAACGACCCTGAAGCGCACACCGACGCCTTGGCCGAGCTCAACGGTTTTGCCGCCTTGCTGGGCCAGCGCCTGGGCGAGATGCACCTGCTGCTGGCCGCGCCGAGTAAAGACCCTGCCTTCCAGCCACGGGCCAGCGAGGGCGAAGACAGCGAGCGCTGGGCCCGCCAGATCAGTGCCGAGCTCAACCATGCCCTCGACTTGCTGGCCCAGCATCGCGACAGCCTGGACAGCGACAGCCAGGCCCTGGTCGACGACCTGCAGCAGCAACGCGACGGCCTGACCCAGCACATCGCCAACCTCGCCAGCCAGGCCCAGGGCGGCCTGCTGATGCGCGTGCACGGCGACCTGCACCTGGGCCAGGTGCTGGTGGTGCAGGGCGATGCCTACCTTATCGATTTCGAGGGCGAACCCTCACGGCCGCTGGACGAGCGCCGCGCCAAGCACAGCCCATACAAGGATGTCAGCGGCGTGTTGCGTTCCTTCGACTATGCTGCTGCGATGATCCTGCGCAGCGCCTCGGCGGTAGACCTTTCCGAGGCAGCACGGCAGGCTCGTCAGCGGGTCGCCCGGCAGTACCTGCACCAGTCGCGTCATGCCTTCGTCGAAGCCTACGGCCTGGCCACCGCCGCCATGCCTCATGCCTGGCAACAGGCCGAGGGCGAGCGCGCCGCACTGGAACTGTTCTGCCTGGAGAAGGCCGCCTACGAAATCACGTATGAAGCCGAAAACCGGCCGAGTTGGCTGGCCGTGCCTTTGCATGGCCTGCATGGATTGATCAGTACCTGGGGAGAGTCATAAATGAATGCAACTACGCGTGACAACGGTGGCCTTCGGCAGCGGGAGCTCGATGCCCTTGCCCGCGCCGAGCACGCCGATCCTTTCGCAGTACTTGGCCCCCACGGCGATGGTGCGGGTGGCTTCTGGGTTCGCGCCTTCTTGCCGGCTGCCCTGAATGCGCGCGTGCTCGCCCGGCAAGATGGGCGTGTGCTGGCCGAAATGGAGCAGGGTAGCCTGCCGGGCCTGTTTACCGCGCACCTGGATGATGCACAGCCGTACCTGCTGCAGATCGGCTGGGCCGGTGGCGAGCAGGTAACCGAAGACCCTTACAGCTTCGGCCCGCAACTGGGCGACATGGACTTGCACCTGTTTGCCGAGGGCAACCACCGCGACCTCTCTGGGCGCTTTGGCGCGCAGCCAACCCAGGTCGACGGGGTCGATGGCGTGTGCTTCTCGGTGTGGGCGCCGAATGCGCGGCGGGTGTCGGTGGTGGGCGACTTCAACAACTGGGACGGCCGCCGCCACCCGATGCGCCTGCGCCACGGCGCCGGGGTGTGGGAGCTGTTCATCCCCCGCCTGGCTGTGGGTGAAACCTACAAGTACGAGGTGCTGGGCAAGGACGGCATCCTGCCACTGAAGGCCGACCCGTTGGCGCGCGCCACCGAGTTGCCGCCCAGCACGGCGTCGAAGGTAGCGGGTGCATTGAGCCATCAATGGCAAGACCATGACTGGATGGAGCACCGCGCACAGCGGCATGCCTACAGCGCACCCTTGTCGATCTACGAGCTGCACCCGGGCTCATGGCAGTGCGAGCTGGACGACCTGGGCGAAGTGTCGCGTTTCTACAACTGGCGTGAGCTGGCCGAACGCGTGGTGCCTTACGTGCAGCAGCTTAACTTCACCCACATCGAGCTGCTGCCGATCATGGAGCACCCCTTCGGCGGCTCCTGGGGTTACCAGCCGTTGTCGATGTTCGCGCCGACTTCACGCTATGGCACGCCGGAAGATTTCGCCGCGTTCATCGACGCCTGCCACCAGGGCGGCATCGGTGTGATCCTCGACTGGGTGCCGGCGCATTTCCCCACCGACGAACATGGCCTGGCACGCTTTGACGGCACGGCCCTGTACGAATACGACAACCCCCTGGAAGGCTTCCACCAGGACTGGAACACGCTGATCTACAACCTGGGCCGCAACGAGGTACGCGGCTTCATGCTGGCTTCGGCGCTGCACTGGCTCAAGCACTTCCACATCGACGGCCTGCGCGTCGATGCGGTGGCCTCGATGTTATACCGCGATTACTCGCGCAAGGCCGGCGAATGGGTGCCAAACCGCCACGGCGGGCGCGAGAACCTCGAGGCCATCGACTTCATCCGCCACCTCAACGGCGTGGCCGCCCACGAAGCACCGGGCGCGCTGATCATCGCCGAGGAATCCACGGCCTGGCCGGGCGTCAGCCAGCCGACCCAGCAGGGCGGCCTGGGCTTTGCCTACAAATGGAACATGGGCTGGATGCACGACACCCTGCACTACATCCAGAACGACCCGGTGCACCGTGCCCACCACCACAACGAAATGAGCTTCGGCCTGATCTATGCGTATTCCGAGCATTTCATCCTGCCGATTTCCCACGACGAAGTGGTGCACGGCAAGCATTCATTGATCGACAAGATGCCGGGTGACCGCTGGCAGAAATTTGCCAACCTGCGCGCCTACCTGACGTTCATGTGGACACACCCGGGCAAGAAACTGCTGTTCATGGGCTGCGAGTTCGGCCAGTGGCGTGAGTGGAACCATGATCACCAACTGGACTGGTACCTGCTGCAGTACCCCGAGCACCAAGGCGTGCAACGCCTGGTGGGCGACCTCAACCGCTTGTACCGCGACCTGCCGGCCTTGCACGAGCAGGACTGCCAGCCGCAGGGCTTCCAGTGGCTGATTGGCGATGATGCGCACAACAGCGTGTTTGCCTGGCTGCGCTGGAGCAGCAACGGCGAGCCGCTGCTGGTGGTGGCCAACTTCACGCCGGTGCCGCGTGAGGGGTATCGCATTGGTGTGCCGTTCGGTGAGCGTTGGCAAGAGTTGCTCAACAGTGATGCCGAGCTGTATGCCGGGTCGAACGTGGGCAACCTGGGTGCGGTGGAGAGCGATGACATTGCCAGCCATGGGCAGCCGCTGTCGCTGGCCTTGAACCTGCCGCCGCTGGGGGTGTTGGTGATGAAGCCAGCCTGATCGGTTGCCTGTACCGGCCCTATCGCGGGCAAGCCCGCTCCTACAGATACCCCGCTGCCCTCAGGCCCAATGGTTTACCTGTAGGAGCGGGCTTGCCCGCGATAGGGCCGTGCCTGTCTACCACCGCATCCGCACCCCCAGGCTACCAATCAACCCATTCAAATCATTGTCATCCACATCACTGCTGTAATCGGCACTGACAAACAGCGCCACCGACGGCGTCACCCGCGCCACCAGGCCCAAGCCCAGTTCCACCGTGGTCGAATACCGCGAGCCGGAAATCTTGTCGACCTGGTCCAGCTTCACCTCGTCAGCGTTGCTGAAGTCATACCAGACGTTGGTCCGCACATAGGGCTCGATCGGCATCCCTCGCACCTCGTAGCGCCCGGACAACTTGGCACCGACCCGGCCGCTCCAGGTGGGCTGGCTATCGAACGCCTGCAGCGTCTCTTCCTGCACCTGGTTGCCGGGGAAGAACTGTTGGTTGATCAACTGGGCCTGCGGCTCGATCACCCAGCTGCCACCCAGGCGGATCGGGTAACCACCCTCCACCGAAAAGGTCATCGCGTGGCCGCTGTCGTCCAGCCGTTGACCGCTCTCGCCACGGCCCAGCACATCGATGCGCGAACCCATGGCCACGGCATCCAGGTGCCAACCCTGCTCATGGGTCATGCTCCAGTACACCCCCAGGCTCTCACCGCTGAGGTTGACGGCGTTGCGCTGCTTGTCGCCAAGCAGCGGGCGGCTGCCGTTCAAGCTGCTTTGCAGGTTGTTATGGCCGACGAAGATGCCTGCGCGGTGCACATTGCCGCCGCCGGTTTCACGCACGAACAGGTCAGGGCCGATCATCAGTTGCTGGCTGGGCGCTTCGAGCTGGTCGGGTGCCTGAGCCCCAGGCCGGGCGGTGCCTGGGAAAAATTGCGTCCATTGGCTGGCCATCAGGTCGGGTGCGGCCTGGCCATGGCGATCGCCCATCTTGTCGCTGAACGCAGCCAGCGTGCCCAGGCTCACGCCGCTGGCGCTGACAGGGTCGAGCGACAGCTGCGGCATCGCCGGTTGCTGCAAGAACAGGGGCGAGCTGGGGTCATCCTGCAGTTCGAAGGCGAAGGTTTCCACCGGGGTTGCCAGAAGCATCGACGTGGAAACCGCGTAGAAAATACGGTCGAAGCGCAACGGATTCGAGGCTCTTTTCATGGCGGATCTCCTGTGTTTTTTTGTTGTACAGCCCAAGTAACTGGCCTGTCGTCACGAGCTGTACGGCAAAAACAGTGGGCGACCAGAACCGGCACGCCAGCTTTCGCAAGCGCGCACGAAGGCGCGGGCTAGAGGCCCGGCGCTACGTTTTACTGCTAGTGATAATGTTCAGCTAAGAGGAGGGAGGGGCTTGCGTCAAGAAAGCGTGAACGGACCGTTCATGGCGTGTCCCGTGAGCTATCTTGTTGATTACCTGTGCAATTGACTCAGGTATAGCGAGCTTCGCTATTTCCCCCGCGGTGGCTATGCCGAATCATTGCAAAGACGGGCCCCATCAGGCAGTGGCGAATGCTCGCAAAGGTGCGTCCAAGGTTGCATCAAAGGTGCGGCGCGAACAGGCCGTGATGGAACACGAACGCTTCGTGCTGGTCGCGCGGCAAACCCAACGTGCGTTTGCCGCGCCGCTTCCAGTCTGTGAATTCACCGGCAAGGATTACCGGTGAATTCCCGGGTCACTCTTCCTCGCGCTGCAGCACCATCAACAGGAACGAGCGCCCCTTGACCTCGAACGTGGTCTCGAACTGCAGATGCTGCCCTTTGCGCAGTTCAGGCCGGTCGGTGTCCACCAGGCAGCTCCAGTAATCCCCCTCCGGCACCGCCGGCAACAGGAACGGCACCACATCGTGGTGGGCGTTGACGATCAGCAGTACCGTGGCCTCCGACCCCGGCCGTGCAATCCCGCTCACCTGCGCTCGCCCATCGATCAGCATGCCCAGGCAACGCCCGTGCGGATCCTCCCACTGCTCCACGCTCATCTCGTTGCCATCCGGCGCCAGCCAGGTGACATCCTTGACCCCGATCGCTTCGTTGTAGTCGCCCACCAGGAAGCGTGAGCGACGCAGTACCGGGTAGGCCAGGCGCAACCGGGTCAGGCGTTTGACGAAGGCCAGCAGGTCCTTGCCGTCCTCGTCCAGGTCCCAGTTGACCCAGCCGATTTCACTGTCCTGGCAATAGGCATTGTTGTTGCCATGCTGGGTACGGCTGAACTCGTCGCCGGCGACAATCATCGGCGTGCCTTGGGCCAGCAGCAGGGTAGCGAAGTAGTTGCGCATCTGGCGCATGCGCAGGGCGTTGATTTCGGGGTCGTCGGTGGGGCCTTCGGCGCCACAGTTCCACGACAGGTTGTTGTCGGTGCCGTCCTGGTTGTTCTCGTCGTTGTCTTCGTTGTGCTTGTTGTTGTAGGACACCAGGTCGCGCAGGGTGAACCCATCGTGGGCGGTGATGAAGTTGACGGAAGAGTAGGGCCGCCGGCCGCGGTTGTTGAACATGTCACCCGAGGCGGTCAGGCGTGCGGCGAAGTCGGCCAGCTGGCCTTCGTCGCCTTTCCAGAACGCGCGCGCGGTGTCGCGGAAGCGGTCGTTCCACTCCGCCCAGCCGGGGGCGAAATTGCCTACCTGGTAGCCACCAGGGCCGCAATCCCAGGGTTCTGCGATCAGCTTGACCTGGCTGAGCATCGGGTCCTGGCGGCAGGCGACGAGGAAGCCGTGGCGCTCGCTGTAACCGTCGTGGTAACGGCCGAGGATGGTCGCCAGGTCAAAGCGGAAGCCGTCTACGTGCATTTCGCCGGCCCAGTAGCGCAGCGAGTCGGTGACCAGCTGCAGCACGCACGGGTGGCTGAGGTCGAGGGTGTTGCCGGTGCCGGAATCGTTGATGTAATAGCGCTTGTCGTCGGGCATCAGCCGGTAGTAGGAGGCGTTGTCGATGCCGCGCATGGACAGCGTCGGGCCGCGCTCGTTGCCTTCGGCGGTGTGGTTGTAGACCACATCGAGAATCACCTCCAGGCCCGCGTCGTGCAGGTGCGCGACCATCTCCTTGAACTCGGCGATCTTGCCGCTGGCGAGGTAACGCGGGTGCGGCGCGAAGAAGGCGATGCTGTTGTAGCCCCAGTAGTTGTTCAGGCCTTTATCGAGCAGGTGCTGGTCATTGACGAAGGCATGGATCGGCAGCAGTTCGATGCTCGATACGCCAAGGTCCTTGATGTGCTTGAGCAGCTCGTCGTTGGCAAGGCCGGCGAAGGTGCCGCGCAGCTCTTCCGGGACTGCCGGGTGACGCATGCTGATGCCGCGGGCGTGCGCTTCGTAGATGATGGTGCGCTCCCATGGGATCTGCACGCGCTGGTCGCGGCCCCAGGTGAATGCCGGGTCGATCACCTTGCACTTGGGCACGAAGGGCGCACTGTCGCGCTCGTCGAACGACAGGTCGCCGTCGGGGTGGCCGATGGTGTAGCCGAACAGCGCCTCCGACCATTTCAGGTTGCCGACCAATTGCTTGGCGTAGGGGTCGATCAGCAGTTTGTTGGGGTTGAAGCGGTGGCCGTTCTCCGGCTCGTAGGGGCCGTAGACACGGTAGCCATACACCAGGCCCGGATGAGCGTCGGGCAGGTAGCCGTGGTAGATCTCGTCGGTGTATTCGGGCAGCTCGATGCGCTCTAGTTCCTGCTCGCCGGTGGAGTCGAACAGACACAGCTCGACCTTGGTGGCGTTGGCCGAGAACAAGGCGAAGTTGACCCCCAGGCCGTCCCAGGTGGCGCCGAGCGGAAACGGCATGCCCTCGCGCAGGCGGGATGGGGCGATGGAGCGGGTTTTCTTAGGGGTGCGGGGGCTCATGGCAGTCCTCGGATAGCCGTAGGGAAGAGGTAAGCGGTAGGTCAGGGGTGGCCTCATCGCGGGCAAGCCCGCACCCTGTAGGAGCGGGCTTGCCCGCGATGAGGCCGGAACAGGCTCAGCCTGCAGTCGGTTTTTTCACCGCTCGGGGCTTCTTGGCTACAGCCGGCTTGACCCCCGGCAACGCTGCGGCCTTGGGCTCTGCAGGCGCCTTGGGCTTGGCCGCTGCCTTTTTGCGTGGCGCTGCCTTGGGCGCGAGCGCTTCGGCCTCGGCCAGCTTGCGGGCCATGTCCCAGTGGCGCTCCTCCTCACCCTCTGGTTTGCCTTCAGATTCCCAGATCTGGTAGGCAAATTCGCGGATACGTTTTTCATCGACACTCATCATGACGCTCCTGATGCTCAAGATTGTTGTATCAACACATTGACCGGAAATTCCGACAGCACGGCGCTTAACATCAGCTCCTTTGAAGGGCTGACCACCGCGCTTGGGAAAAGTCCCATCGAGTTGGCGGGCGACAAGGCAAACGGCAGAATTACCCGGGTGTCGTCCCAGTTCTGTGCCGGGATCAACGGTATGGCAGCGCCGCCCAACAGGCCGCTGGCCAGGCGTGGGGCGACGACGATGGCGCGGTGTTCCTCACCCAGCCGGGCAAACGCCAGCACCTTGTCGGCATGCCGGCCCTGCACGGTCAGTGGCAGGTAGGTGCCGCGCCGGAACAGCTCGGCGTGGGCCTGGCGGCAGTCCAGCACCCGGGCCAGCAACGCTTGCTTGATGCGGCCGTCACGCCAGTGCGCGAGCAGCTCTGCGGCGGGCGTTGCATCGTCCAGGGTGCGACGCCTGCAAGCGTAGTCCACGGGGCGGCGGTTGTCCGGGTCGACCAGGCTGAAATCCCAGTATTCGGCCCCTTGATAGAGGTCGGGCACGCCGGGCACGGTGGTGCGCAGCAGCGTTTGCACCAGGCCGTTGAGGGCGCCGGGGCAGGCGATCAGCTGCGCAGCGTCCGCCAGCGACTGGCGCAGTTGGTGATTCTCGCGGTCGAGCAACAGGCCATTCACATACGCGGCGCAGGCGGCCTCGTAGGCCTCGTTTGGCGCGCTCCAGCTGCTGCGCAGTTTGGCCTCGCGCAGGGCCTTCTGCTGCCATTGGCGGATGCGTTCGGCGTACTGCTGCAGGGCGCTGTCGTCGTGCAGGTCAAGGTTCAGCGGCCAACTGCCCAGCAGGGTCTGCAACAGCAGCAACTCGTCGCCGGGGCTCGGTGCCGGGCCGTCGTCCAGTTGCTCGCGCAAGGGCGCTGCCAGCTCGCGCCAGTGTTCCACCCGGCTGGCGAACCAGGGCCCACGTTCACTCAGTACCGCCAGCCGTGCGCGGGTGTCTTCGCCGCGCTTGTGGTCGTGGGTGGCGGTGGCCAGCAGGTTGTCGGGGAAGTCGCGCAGGCGGCGCTGGGCCTCGTTGTGGAAGTGCTCAGCGCTGGCGCTGAAGCGTTCGGCTTCGAAGCCCACGTCATTGCGCGACAGCAGCCGCGCCGAGCGGTAGAAGGCGGTGTCTTCCACGGCCTTGGCGGCGCTGGGTGCGGTGAGTTGCTGGAAGCGTACGCAGGCATGGCGCAAGTGCTTGCGCGGGCGGCCGGGCGGCAGCTTGCGCCAAGGTTCGCCTCCGAGCCATCGTTCGAGCTGGTCGAGCAGCGGCCAGTCGGCCTCGGCGAGGTCCTGGCGGGCATTGGTCAGGGCCTGCTGGAAGAACGTTTCATCTTCAGCCGGCCGCCCGCAGGCGTTGAAGTAGGTACGGTACACCGGGTAATGGCTGACCAGTGCCTGCAACGCTCGGCGGATCGCCCCGAGGGTCAGGTCGCGGGTCATCAGGTCGTCGCGGGCAACCTGCAGCAGCGCCTGGGCTACCGACTCGCAGTCGCCGGCGAGGCTGGCGTTGAGCACCAGGTGCCTGGCCTGGCGCACCTCTTCGGTAAAGTCTGGGCGCTCGCTGACGTTGGCCCACAGCTCGGTCAGCGGTGCTTCGCCGGCCGGATCATGCTGCAACAAGGACACCTGGTTCATGAACTCGTAGCCGGTGGTGCCATCGGTGAGCCAGTCGCGGTGCAGGTGTTCGTCGACGCCAAGGATCTTCTCGACATAGATCGGGAAATGTTCCAGCGCCGCATTCAGCGGGCGCCTGGCAAGCAGCCCCTCGACCCTGCGGCGCAGTTTGCGGCAGTAACCACGCGGGTCGGCCAGGCCGTCGATATGGTCGATGCGCAGGCCATCCACCAGCCCGCGCTCGATCAGCTCGAACAGCTTGGCGTGGGTCGCCTCGAACACCACCGAGCGCTCTACGCGCAGGCCACCCAACTCGTTGATGTCGAAGAAGCGCCGCCAGTTGATGTCGTCGGCGGCGGTGCGCCAGCTGGCCAGGCGGTAGGTTTGGCGTTCAAGCAGCAGGTGCAGGCGCTGCAGGCCGCTTTCGCTGCGGCTGTCGAAGGCCACCAGCGCGGATTCAAGGTCCGCGCCGTCGCGCACCAGGCGCGCCAGTTCACGCTGCAGATCAACGGCGGCGGCCAGTGGCTCGGCCGCATCGGCCAGCGCCGTGAAATGCTCGGCCAGGTATTTGAGGGCCGGCTCTGGGCTCAGGGACAAAATCCAGCCGTAATCGATCGGGCAGATCGGGAAGCGGTGCTCGTGATGAGCGACCTGCAACACACCGTGCTGCTTGTCGAACTGCAGCGGAATGTCGCCGTTTTTCAAGGCCGCGCCATAGTCGCTGCCGAGGAAGGGCAGCAACAGTTGGCCGGCCAGCAGCGGGTCGCTGGAGTGCCACTGAATGTCGAAGAATTCGGCGTACGGGCTACGCCGTCCCCACGCCAGCAGGCTTTGCCACCACGGGTTGTCGGCGCCGCCGACGGCCATGTGGTTGGACACGGTGTCGAGGATCAGCCCCATGCCATGCTGGCGCAGCGCGGCCACCAGCCGCTCCAGGGCTGCTTCACCGCCAAGCTCCGGGTTGACCTGTGTCGGGTCGACCACGTCGTAACCGTGGCGCGAACCTGCCCGGGCCTTGAGGATCGGCGAGGCGTACAGGTGGCTAATGCCCAGCTGGGCGAAGTAGGGCACCAGTGGCAGGGCATGGTCGAGGGTGAAATCGCTGTGAAATTGCAGGCGCTGGGTAGCGGTCAACGGCTTCATCGGTCACGCTCCCAGGCTTGTTCACGGGCCTGTGCCAGCAGCTCCAGGCGGCGCGCGGCGGCTTCATCGTCGAGCAGGTCGCGCACCGGGGCGGCGAAGCGCCGGCGCCAGTTGGGGTGGCCCTCGGTGGTGCCAGGCAGGTTGGGTTGCTCGTCGCTGCCGAGCAGGTCTTCCAGCGGGATCAGCACCAGCGGTGCGCGGGTGTGGCCGATGTAGCGGATTGCGGCGTCGATCACGTGCTCGTCGTCCTTTTGTGGGCCGTAACTGGCTTGCAGGGTGCGGCGCAGGCCGTCACTTTCTTTTTGCCGTGCTTGGCGCCAATGCTCTTCGGTGTCGGCATCGATCAGTTGCAGGCGGTGGCTCCAGTCGATGTCGCGGCTTTGCAGCCAACCGGCCAGCGGCGCCAGGTCGTGGGTACCGGTGGTGGCCAGGGCGTTGTCCGGCCAGTCAAGGATGGGCGTGAAACGGCCAGGCTGGGGCTGCTCGAAGGGCAGCACGCGCATGCCCAGCACGGCCTTGTCGGCAAATTGTTCGCGCAGCCCTTCGGGCACCGTGCCGAGGTCTTCGCCGAGGATGATCGCCTGGTGCCGCACCGACTCCAGGGCCAGCAGGCGCAACAGGTCTTCCAGCGGGTAGTGCAGGTAGGCGCCCTCGCTGGGTTTGCAGCCGCGAGGGATCAGCCACAGCCTGCGCAGGCCCATGGCATGGTCGATGCGCAGGCCGCCGGCATGCGCAAGGTTGGCCCGCAGCATCTCGATGAAGGCGCGGTAGCCGTTGCGCTTGAGGCCTTCGGGGGAGAATGCGCAGATACCCCAGTCCTGCCCGGAACGGTTGAGGATGTCGGGCGGGGCACCGACCTTGAGGTTGGCCAGCAGCTCATCCTGGCGGCTCCAGGCCTGGCTACCGGCACCGTCGGCGCCCACTGCCAGGTCGGCGATCAAACCGACCGCCATGCCGTTGCTGCGTGCAGCTTCTTGCGCACGCTGCAGGCTACGGTCAGTAAGCCACTGGCAAAAGGCGTGGAACTCGACCTTGGCCGGGTACGCGCTGGCGAAGGCTTCGACTTCGGGGTGGTAAGGGTCGTGCCAGGCGCTCGGCCAATTGCGCCAGTCGGCGCCCAGGCCATGGTCCACGGCTTGCGCCTGCAGCACTTCGAAGCGGCAGTGGTGCTCCAGGGCCTGGCCACCGGCTTCGCGAAAGCTGTCGAAGTCGGTACGTAGCGGGTGATCACCCTGGCTGAAGTCCTGGTACAGGGCTTCGAGCAGGCGCAGGCGGGCGTCGGCGGCCCGGGGCCAATCAACCAGGGGCTGCTGCTCCAGGTCTTCCAGCGTCTGCTCAAGCCCCGCGGCCTCGATGGCGATGCGCACGGCACGCTCACCGAGCAGGGCGGCGGGGCTGGCGTAGAGGGTATTGAGCAGCAGGCGGCTGGACGGGGAGTAGGGGCTGTAGTGCTGCTGGTCGATGGCCGACAGGGCATGAATGGGGCTGATCGCCAGGGCATCGGCACCGCGTTCGGCGGCGATGCGTGCCAGTTGCTCCAGGGCCAGGCAGTCGCCATAGCCGCCATCACCGGGGCGGCGCAGGCTGTAGAGTTGCACCGCAAGGCCCCAGCAGCGGGGTGGTGGTTGCTCGACGGCATCGTCCAGGCTGTAGCAGCGCGGCGGTGCCACGGCCAGGGTGAAGGCACGGCCGTCGACCTCAACCTGGTGGTAGCCGATGGGCAGCTCGCCGGGCAGGCGTGCCTGGCCGTCGAGGGTCAGGGCCAGCCTGGTGTCATCTTCAAGGGTGCAGTGCGCAGTGCTCCCTGCGCTGAAGTAACGGCCCAGCGCCAGCGGCTGGCCAAGGTCGGCAGTCAGCAGCGGTGGCAGGTGTTCGCTGTCGTCAGCGGTTTCCACAGCCCGCAGGCTGCTGTCGATGGCGTTGTCGTCACTGGCCGGGTGGCCGAGGCCTTCGAGCACTTTGCGCAGTACTTCATCAGCCACCTGTTGTGGCCGGTTGTTGGCGTCGACCCAGTCGCGGGCAAGCCCGACGTGGGCGGCCAGACGGTGCAGTGCGGTTTCGCTCATGGGCTCTCCTGGCCAGGTGCAAGCAGGCTGACCACGCAGCTGTATGCGGACAGCGCGGTGTCGGGGTGCGTGGTGTCGCTGCTGTCGAACAGGCGGCGTTCGGCGGCGGGCAGTTCGACCGGCTGTGGCGTGGCGGCCAGGTTCAGGTCGATGCGCAGGGTATTGCCGTTGCCCAGGCGCCAGCGTGCGGTCAGCGCTTTATCGCCCAGCACCTCGGCGCCCAGCGCACGGCTGCCGGGCAGGTGCGGGATGACGTAGCGCTGGCGCAGGTGGAGCAGCTGTTGATAGAGGCCGTGCCAGCCGGCGATGACTTCCTGGCGCTGCGGCCGTGAGGCCTCGAAGGTTTGCTCGGCGTTGGGGTCGGGGATGCGCTCGCGCTGCTCGGGGTCGGCAAATGCCGTGAAGTGGGCAAACTCGCCCCGTCGGCCCTCGCGCACAGCGTCGGCCAGTTCATCGTGGAAGTCGGTAAAGAACAGGAACGGCCGGCAACTGCCATCGTCGTCACCCATGAACAGCAGCGGGATCATCGGCGACAGCAGCAGCAGGCCGGTGGCCGCGCGCAGGGCCGCCGGCGGGCACAGGCGGGTCAGGCGTTCGCCCAAGGCGCGGTTGCCGATTTGGTCATGGTTTTGCAGGAACAACACGAATGAACTGGGCTCCAGATGCCCGCTGGGTTCGCCGCGTGGCGTGCCGTGGCGGTTGGGCTCGCCCTGGAAGACGAAGCCTTCGGACAAGCACCGGGCCAGCTGGGTGATCGGCTGTTCTTTGTAATCGGCGTAATACCCTTCGGTTTCGCCGGTGAGCAATACGTGCAGGGCGTTGTGGCCATCGTCATTCCACTGGGCATCGAAACCCTTGCCCAGCAACGAGGCCTGGTTGTGCTCGTTTTCCAGTACCAGCCATATCTGCCGGCCAGGCGCCACTGCAGCGCGTACACGCTGCGCCAGCTCGACCAGAAAGTCGGGCTGGTCGATGGCGTGCACGGCGTCCAGGCGCAGGCCGTCGCAGCGGTAGTCGCACAGCCACATCAGGGCGTTCTGGATGAAGAACTCGCGCACCTCGGGGCGGCGAAAATCGATGGCAGCGCCCCAGGGCGTTTGCCGGTCCTCGCGAAAGAACGGGCTGGCGTACTGGTGCAGGTAATTGCCGTCTGGGCCGAAGTGGTTGTAGACCACATCCACCAGCACCATCAGGCCCTCACCGTGGGCACTGTCGACCAGCGCGCACAGCTGCTCCGGGCTGCCGTAGGTATGTTGCGGTGCATAGGGCAGCACACCGTCATAGCCCCAGTTGCGCTCGCCGGGGAACTGCCCCAGGGGCATCAGCTCGATGGCACTGATGCCCAGTTCGGCCAGGCGCGGCAGGTGCCGGGCAACGCCCGGGTAGCCTTCGAGCACGCCGACGTGCAGTTCTTGAATCACCGCTTCGTGCCAGGGGCGGCCTTGCCAGGGGTGTTGCCAGGCATAGGCCTGGGTGTCCACCACCTGGCTTGGGCCCTTTACGCCCTCGGGTTGGAAGCGCGAGGCCGGGTCGGCCACCTGCAGCTCACCATCGATACGATAGTGATAACGGGCGCCGGCCTGGCATGCGGCAACCGCCGTATACCAGCCATCGCCTTCGGGCAGCAGCTCGACAGGCGGCTGCCCCTCCAACTCCAAGCTCACGTTGCGCGCATCCGGCGCCCACAGGGCGAAGCGCGCCGACGTGGCGTCCATTAAGTGTGCGCCATGCCTGTGCATCTTCCACCCCCTGCTCAGTAGTGGCTGAGTTGTGTCTGCTTGACCAGGTCCTCGTAGAGGCGGGCGTAGGGTTCTACTGCCTGGCACCAGTTGAACGGCTGGGTCATCGACAGGCAGCGCATGGCATTGAGCAGGTTCTTCTTGCCGTAGACGTAGAAGGCACGGCCCAGCGCTTCGCGGTAACTTTCCACCGTGGACTCGTCGAACAGGAAGCCGGTTACGCCGTTCTCGATGGTGTCGGCCAGCCCGCCGGTGTTGCGTGCCACGGGCAGCGAACCAAAACGCTGCGCGTACATCTGGCTAAGGCCGCAGGGCTCGTAGCGCGACGGCATCAGCAGGAAGTCGCTACCGGCGAACATACGCCGGGCGTCGGTCTCGTTAAAGCCGATACGCACACCGATGCGGCCCGGGTGGCGCACGGCCAGTTCACTCATGGCCTGCTCTTCTTCGGGCTCGCCACGGCCGATGATCGCGATCTGCCCACCCTGTTCGACGATGTAGTCGGCCACACCCAGGGTCAGGTCCAGGCCCTTCTGGAACACAAGGCGAGAAACTACGGCGAACAGTGGCCCTTCGGAGGGTTCCAGCTCGAACAGGCGGCGCACTTCTTCGGCGTTGCGTGCCTTGCCGTCCCAGTCGTTGATGCTGAAATTGTGCTGCAGGTGCTGGTCGGTGGCTGAATCCCAGCTCTCGTCGATGCCGTTGGGGATGCCACCAAGCAGGCCTTGCTGGGCCTTGCTGGCGAGAAAGCCATCCAGGCCACAGCCGAATTCCGGCGTGGTGATTTCGCGGGCGTAGGTGGCGCTGACGGTAGTGATGTGGCTGGAGTACGCCAGGCCGGCCTTGAGGAACGACAGCTTGCCGTAGAACTCCATGCCTTCCTGCTGCATGGCATGGTCGGGGATCGCCAGTTCCGGGCTGCAGGCACGGCTGTACACGCCCTGGTAAGCCAGGTTGTGAATGGTGAACAGGGTCGGCGTGTTCAGCCCACGCCAGTGCATGTAGGCCGGGGCCAGGCCGGCAGGCCAGTCATGTGCGTGCACCACTTCGGGCTTCCAGTGGATCTTGCCTTCGCCAGCGGCGATCTCCGCAGCAGCCAGGCCCAGGCGGGCGAAGCGGATGTGGTTGTCGGGCCAGTCGCGACCGTTGTTGGCGCCATAGGGAGAGCCGTCGCGCTGGTACAGTTCGGGGCAGATCAGTACATAAATGACCAGGCCGTCAGCCATGTCCATGCGGCCAATCTTGCACGGCGGCAGGGCGGCGTGGCCACCGAGTTCGCCGACGATATGAATAGGGTTGTCGCTTTCCATCACCTGGCGGTAGCCAGGGATCAGCACACGCACATCGTGCAGGTGCGCCAGCGCCCGTGGCAGCGCCGCGGATACATCGCCCAGGCCGCCGGTCTTGACCAGGTCGGCGATCTCCGAGGTAACGAAGAGGATCTTGCGTTTGTTCGGGTTGTGCTGGCGCTGGGCGCCGGGTGCCTTGCCTGTCGTGGCGAACTCCGGGGTGAGCGGTTCGCGGTTTTCCGGTTTGAATGAATCTACGTGAGGTTCGACAGCGGCACTGATCATACTTCTCTCCGTCCCTATCCTATGCCGGGTGCTGGCACCCGTTGTTCTATATCGTTCTGGTTATCTCTATTGCTTGTCGTCTTGTTGCGGTCCTTGCCCCAAGGTCGTGCGCACATGCACGGCGCAATCGGCATTCCGGCCGAAAGCGATTGGACTGGTTGGGGTGGCAGGCCGTGGCGTGGGATGCCCCGATGCGATTGGCCTACTTAGTTGCTGACCCGCCCCCATTTGCAAAAGTTCGACTTTTTTACGTCGCTCTTGCTATGAGCAAATGCCGGGCCGAAAGCTGAGTGTAGGAGAGAGGGAGATAAAAAGGTGACCCATTGGTCACTTTCGTTATGACGCGAGATAGACGCAAACGTTGGCGTGTGTGACGAGATATGAATGGGGTGTTCGAAGGTGGGGCGCGGGGTGTTTTGAGGTGTGCAGTTTTGTAGCGCAGGCGGTGAGGATGCCCTAACGTGGTGCGTGGCTGATCAGCCTGGAGGAGCGTGGTGGGAGCGTTCCGCCCCCACCGTATGAGAAAACCTTTAGAGGCTGACGGTTTTGTCGCCGGAGCGCGCTTGCTCCAGCAGCATGTGCAACTGAGCGACCTGTTGGCGCAGCAGTTCACGTTCGTCCTTCAGTTTGCGCAGTTCATCACGGCGTACGGAGACATAGAGGGTCTGGGTGGGGGTGGCAGGCATCAAGGTACCCATGTATACACCTCGCAGTTTTGGCTGGTGACAGTTAAAGCGTAGACGCTTCACGCGGCGCGCATTCTGAATTCTTTCTGCGACCAAGGGAACTTTTTTGTTTAACGTTGTCTTGCCGTTCGTCGCTGAACCCTCGGGCGCTGCGCTGGACTAATCTGAATCGCTGGACTGAGTTGTCATTCATTTATCAAGGGGAGCATCGGCTCATGCAACTGGGAATCGTCGGGCTGGGCCGCATGGGCGGCAATATTGCAAGGCGCCTGATGCGCGCCGGTCACCGCACGGTGGTCAACGACCGCAACCGTGAAGCCATCACCGCGCTGGAAGGCGAGGGTGCCCAAGGCGCCCACGACCTGGGCGCGCTGGTGCAAAAACTGAAAGCGCCGCGCGCGGTGTGGGTGATGCTGCCGGCGGGCGAGCCGACCGAGCAGACCATTGCGCAGCTGGCCGAGCTGCTGGAGCCGGGCGATGCGATCATCGACGGCGGCAACACCTTCTACAAGGACGACATGCGCCGCGCCGCCGAACTGGCCAAGCGCGGGCTGCATTACCTGGATGTCGGCACCTCCGGCGGTGTGTGGGGCCTGGACCGTGGCTACTGCATGATGATCGGCGGCGAAAAAGACGTGTTCGAGCGCCTGGAGCCACTGTTCAAGGCCTTGGCGCCGGGCGTGGGCGACATCCCGCGGACCCAGGGCCGCGAAGGTGAGCACGACCGTGCCGAGCACGGCTACATCCACGCAGGCCCGCCCGGTGCCGGGCACTACGTGAAGATGGTGCACAACGGCATTGAGTACGGCCTGATGCAGGCCTATGCCGAGGGCTTCGACCTGCTGCGTAGCAAGGGTGGCAACGAGCTGCCAGAAGAACAGCGCTTCGACTTGAATGTTGCCGAAATCGCCGAAGTGTGGCGCCGGGGCAGCGTGGTTACGTCCTGGTTGCTCGACCTTACCGCCGATGCCCTGGTGGCCGACCCGCAACTGGCGCAGTTCAGCGGCTCGGTGTCCGACAGTGGCGAGGGCCGCTGGACCATCGACGCGGCCGTTGAACAGGCGGTGCCGGTGCCGGTGCTGTCCAGTGCGCTGTTCGCGCGTTTCCGCTCGCGTCAGCAGCAGGGCACCTACGGCGACAAAGTGCTGTCGGCCATGCGCCTGGGCTTCGGTGGCCACGTCGAGAAAAAAGGCCAATGACCCAAAAGACCATACCTGCTGCTCCGCCTTGCACATTGTTCCTGTTCGGCGCCAACGGTGACCTGGTCAAGCGCCTGCTGATGCCGGCGCTGTACAACCTCAGCCGCGATGGTTTGCTTGACCGCAACCTGCGCATCGTCGGGGTCGACCATAACGCCGCCACCGCCGAGGCGTTCGCCCAGCGCCTGCACGACTTCATGCGTGAGCGTGACAAGGGCGGCGAGGGCGCGGCCAAGGGCCTGGACGAGAAGCTCTGGGCTCGCCTGGCCAAGCGCCTGGACTACCAGACGGGCGATTTTCTCGACCCGGCCACCTACGCGGCGCTGGCCAAGCGCATCGACAAGACCAGCCACGGCAACGCCATCTTCTACCTGGCCACCTCGCCGCGGTTCTTCCCTGAAGTGGCGCAGCGCCTGGGCGAGGCGGGCTTGCTGGATGAGTCTGGCGGGGGCTTTCGCAGGGTCGTGGTGGAGAAGCCATTCGGCACCGACCTGGCCAGCGCCGAGGCACTCAACGCCTGTTTGCTGAAGGTGATGAGCGAGCGGCAGATCTACCGCATCGACCATTACCTGGGCAAGGAAACCGTGCAGAACATCCTGGTCAGCCGGTTCTCCAACGGCCTGTTCGAGTCGTTCTGGAACAACCACTACATCGACCATGTGCAGATCACCGCCGCCGAGACGGTCGGTGTCGAGAGCCGCGGTGGTTTCTACGACACCACTGGCGCCCTGCGCGACATGGTGCCCAACCACCTGTTCCAGCTACTGGCGATGGTCGCCATGGAGCCGCCTGCAGCCTTCGGCGCCGATGCCGTACGGGGCGAGAAGGCCAAGGTCATCGGTGCCATTCGCCCCTGGTCGGCGAAGATGGCCCTGAAAAACTCCGTGCGTGGCCAGTACACCGCGGGCAAGCAGGGCCGCAAGCACCTGGCGGGGTATCGCCAGGAGGAACGGGTGGCGGCCGACAGCCAGACCGAAACCTACGTGGCCCTCAAGGTAATGATCGACAACTGGCGCTGGGCCGGCGTGCCGTTCTACCTGCGCACCGGCAAGCGCATGAGTGTGCGCGACACCGAAATCGCCATCTGCTTCAAGCCCGCGCCGTATGCGCAGTTTCGCGAGTCCGAGCTGGAGCGGCCCAAGCCCAACTACCTGAAGATCCAGATTCAGCCCAACGAAGGCATGTGGTTCGACCTGCAGGCCAAGCGCCCGGGGCCGGAGCTTGTGATGGAAAACGTCGAGCTGGGGTTTGCCTACAGGGACTTCTTCAAGATGACCCCGGCGACCGGTTACGAGACGTTGATCTATGACTGCCTGACCGGCGACCAGACCTTGTTCCAGCGGGCCGACAACATCGAGAACGGCTGGCGTGCAGTGCAGCCGTTTCTCGATGCGTGGGCCCAGGACGGCGAGGTGCATGAATACCCGGCCGGTGAGGATGGGCCTGAGGCTGGCAATGAATTGCTGACCCGCGACAAGCGTGAGTGGCACAGGTTGGGGTGACTGAGCTGGCCTGATCGCCGGCATGCCCGCGATCAGGCCGACGCTGTCACCTTCAAGTTCAGAAACCACAGGAGACCGCATGCCCGCCCACATCGAAGACTACGCCCTGCTCGGCAACTGCCGCAGCGCCGCCCTGGTCAGCCGTGACGGCTCCATCGACTGGCTGTGCCTGCCCCGCTTCGACGCCCCCGCTGTTTTCGCCGCCCTGTTGGGCAACGAAGAAAACGGGCGCTGGCGCCTGGCACCCTGCGACCCCATCGAACACACCAGCCGCGCGTACCTTGAAGACACCCTGGTCATGGAAACCACCTGGGTGACCGCCAGCGGCCGCGCCCGCGTACTCGACTTCATGCCCTTGAACGATGTCAACTCGGTGGTGCGCATCGTCGAGGGTGTTTCCGGCGAAACCAATTTCGAAATGGACCTGGTGATGCGCTTCGACTACGGCCGCAGCGTGCCGTGGGTGGAAAAGCTCGACCCGCTGACCCTCAGCGCGGTCGCCGGCCCTGACCGGCTGATCCTGTGCAGCACCGTACCCTCGCACGCCCGCGACCACCACACCGTCGCGCGGTTTCGGGTTTGCGCCGGTGAGCGCCAGGTGTTCAGCCTGCGCCACCAGCCTTCTCACCTGCCGGTGCAGCCCGACTGTGACATCGAACAGGCCCTTGAACATACCATCGATCATTGGCAGGCCTTTGCCGCCCGTTGCCCTGAGGTCGGCCCGTACAGCGCCAAGGTGCGCCGCTCGTTGCTGACCCTCAAGGCCATGACCTACGCACCCACCGGCGGCATCGTCGCCGCCGTCACCACCTCGCTGCCCGAAAGCATCGGCCATGAGCGCAACTGGGATTACCGCTTCTGCTGGTTGCGTGATGCGACCATGACCTTGCTGGCGTTCATGAACCTTGGCTATTTCGACGAAGCCCAGGCCTGGCGCGAATGGCTGCTGCGCTCGGTGGCCGGCAACCCCGAGCAGATGCAGATCATGTATGGCCTGGCCGGCGAGCGCGACCTGCAGGAGTACACCTTGCCCTGGCTGGCCGGGTACGAGCACTCCCAGCCCGTGCGCGTGGGCAATGCCGCTGCGCAGCAGATGCAGCTGGATATCTACGGCGAGCTGGCCGACGCCATGGCCCAGGCGATCAAGGGCGGGCTGCCCCGGCACCCGCGCAGCGCGGCGATCTCCCGTTTGATCTTGCCGTACGTCGAGCGCATCTGGCGCGAGCCAGACGAAGGCATCTGGGAAGTGCGCGGCGGCAGGCAGCATTTCGTGCATTCCAAGGTGATGGCCTGGGTCGCCTTCGACCGTGCGGCGGGCCTTGCCGACACCCCCGAAGAGGGGCGTGAGCGTAGCCGGCATTACCGGCAGGTGGCAGACGAGATCCGCCGTGAAGTGTGCGAGCGCGGGCTGGATGCCCACGGCCAGCACTTCGTCCAGGCCTACGGCTCGACCGAAATTGACGCCAGCCTGCTGCAGATTGCCCTGACCGGTTTCCTGCCAGTGGAGGATGAGCGGTTTCTGCGCACCTTGGAGCAGATCGAGCAGCGCCTGCTGAAGAACGGTTTGCTGATGCGCTATGACAGCGACCGCTGCAGTGACGGCCTGACGCCAGGGGAGGGCACGTTCCTGGTCTGTTCATTCTGGTTGGCCGACGTGTATGTGCTGTTGGGCCGCCAGGATGAAGCGCAGGCGCTGTACGAGCACCTGACCGGGCTGTGCAATGACGTGGGCCTGCTGGCCGAACAGTACGACCCGACAGGCAAGCGCATGCTCGGCAATTTCCCCCAGGCCTTCAGCCATATCGGCATCATCAATACGGCGTTGAACCTGCACCGGGCGCAGTGCCCGGTACGGGATCGGGCGAGGTGTGGGTAGTGCCGTAAATAAGTATGTGACGCATCGGGTCACACATGATACTTTGCTCTGCGTGATGCGTGACGTCACACTGCGCCGGTCTCCCAAATGGACGCGGCGAGCTACCCATGATCATCAGTTTTCGACACAAGGGACTGCGAATTTTTCATGAAACGGGCAATGCGCGCGGAGTTCAGGCCGCTCACAGCCAGCGCCTGAAACGCCAGTTGCAGTTTCTCGAGCGCGCTGTTGCGGCGCAGGAGATGAGCCTGCCAGGCTGGCAGTTGCACCCACTCAAGGGCGAGCTGGCGGGCTTCTGGTCAGTCAGTGTCTCTGGCAACTGGCGGTTGATCTTTCGTTTTGTGGGTTCGGACGTCGAATTGATCGATTACCTTGATTATCACTGAACAGGAGGGCTGATCATGCCTTTGCACAATCCGCCACACCCCGGCGAAACCTTGCGCGAGGATGTCTTGCCTGCGCTGGGCCTGACGGTGAAAGCCTTTGCGGCGCACCTGGGGTTTTCTCGAGAAGCGCTTTCGCGGGTGTTGCACGGCCGCGCAGCCATGTCGCCAGACCTGGCATTGCGCCTGGAAATGGCGGGTATCAGTACTGCCCGGCTGTGGCTGGCTATCCAGGCTGATTACGATATATGGCAGGCGCGTCACCGCCAGCAACCCGTCATCACTCGCTTGTTTCAAGCCGCATGATGCGTAGGGGCGAGCAGAATGAGGGCCGTTGCGGCGGCCCATCGCAGGCAAACCAGCGCCTACAAAGGGTGCATGGGTACTAGGAACGGCATGGCCAACCACAAGATCGAAATTCGCCGACGCAACATCGAAAAAATCCTCATGGCCGCTGAAAAGGTGTTCGCCGAGAAGGGCTACGGCGCCACCTCCATGGGCGATATCGCCGAACAGGCCGAGCTGCCGCGCTCTAACCTGCATTACTATTTCAGCACCAAGGACGATCTGTTTCGCGCGGTGCTGCAAGACCTGCTGGATGTGTGGAAGCAGGACGCGCTGTGCTTCGAGAACTTCGACGACCCACGGGTGGTGCTGACCAGCTACATCCGGGCAAAGATGGGCCATTCGCGCTCGCGGCCGCTGGGCTCGAAGATCTGGGCCGAAGAGATGCTGCATGGCGCCCCGCTGCTCGGGGTGAGCCTGGAAGACAGCCTGGTGCCTTGGGCGAAGCTCAAGGAAGACAAGATCCGCCGTTGGGTGGAAGAAGGGCGCATTCTGCCGGTGGAGCCTTCGGCGTTGCTGTACATGATCTGGGCATCGACCCAGCACTATGCCGACTTTGGTTACCAGGTTGCGGTGCTCAACGGGGGGGAGCCGCTGTCGGACATGGCGTTCGAGAGTGCGGTGCAGACGGTGACGTGTGTCATCTTGCGTGGCATTGGGTTGGAGCCTTGAACTGTCGGGGCCGCTGCGCGCCCCATTCGCCGGCAAGCCGGCTCCCACAGGTAAGGTGCCGCTCTCGAGAGCTATGCAGTACCTGGACTGCCCCAAGGGTTGAATTGGTGTTCAACTTCTTGGGGGCAGTCCATACCTGTGGGAGCTGGCTTGCCAGCGAATGGGGCGCGCAGCGGCCCCGATTGGCTCAGCTCGCTTCGCGGTAGGGGTTGCGCGGGTCCTGGGTCCAGTTCAGGTACGGCTTGCCGGTGTCCTGCGCGACCATGTCGATGCAGCTTTCCACCGGGCAGGTGATCTGGCACAGGTTGCAGCCCACGCACTCGTCCTCGATCACGCTATAGGCATGCGTACCGTCAGCCTTCAACGTGCTGGCAATGGCCTGGTGTGAAGTGTCTTCGCACGCGATATGGCAGCGCCCACAACCGATGCAGGCAGCCTGGTCGATGTGCGCCACCGACTTGTAGTTGATGTCCAGGTACTTCCAGTCGGTGGTATGCCCTACGGCCTGGCCGCGGAATGCCTCCAGGTTGGCGTGCCCGTGCTGGTCCATCCAGCGCGCCAATCCGTCCTTCATGTCCTCGACAATGCGAAAGCCATGCAGCATTGCTGCGGTGCACACCTGCACCGCACCACTGCCCAGGGCAATGAACTCGGCAGCATCGCGCCAGTTGCCGATGCCCCCGATACCGCAGATCGGCAAGCCGCGGGTTTCCGGGTCTCGGGCGATTTCAGCCACCATGTTCAGCGCAATGGGTTTAACGGCCGAGCCGCAGTAGCCACCGTGGGTGCTCTGGTCACCGACGATCGGGTGGGCGACCATGCGGTCCAGGTCGACGCTGGTGATCGAGTTGATGGTGTTGATCAGCGACACGGCATCGGCGCCGCCGCGATGGGCCGCACGGGCCGACTGACGGATGTCGGTGATGTTGGGCGTGAGCTTGACGATCACCGGCAACGAGCAGTACGTCTTGCACCAGCGGGTAACCATCTCCACGTACTCTGGCACCTGGCCGACTGCCGCGCCCATGCCGCGCTCGGGCATGCCGTGCGGGCAGCCGAAGTTGAGTTCGATGCCGTCGGCGCCGGTGGCTTCCACCAGCGGCAGGATGAACTTCCACGACTCTTCCACGCACGGCACCATCAGCGACACGATCAACGCCCGGTCGGGCCAGTCCTTCTTCACCTGGGTGATTTCACGCAGGTTGATCTCCAGCGAACGGTCGGTGATCAGCTCGATGTTGTTGATGCCCTGCACCTGGCGGTTGGCGCCAAAATGCGCCGAATAGCGCGACGACACGTTGACCGCTGCCGGGTCCTCGCCCAGGGTTTTCCAGACCACGCCGCCCCAGCCGGCCTCGAAGGCGCGGACCACGTTGTAGGCTTTGTCGGTCGGTGGCGCGGAGGCCAGCCAGAACGGGTTGGGGGCCTTGATGCCGGCGAACACGATAGACAGATCGGCCATTTATGCAGCCTCCACATTGAGCATGAGTTGGGCATGGATGGCTTGCGCCGCCAGCTTGCCGTGTTGCACGGCCTGGACGGTGAGGTCCTGGCCCAGGGCGGTACAGTCGCCGCCGGCGTAAACGCCCGGCAGGCTGGTGCGCATGCCCTCGTCGACGCGGATGCGTTCGCCGTCGCGGGCCAGTTGGGCGGCCAGTGGGTCGCTCAGGCTTTGTTCGTCGAAGCGTTGGCCGATGGCCTTGAAGATGGCGTCGGCTGCCAACTCGAAGGTTTCACCGGTATCGCGCAGGCGGCCATCTGCCAATTCGGTACGGGCGAAGCGCATGCCGCGTACGCGGCCGTCATCGGCTAGCAGCACGGCGTCGGGGCGGGCCCAGGTGTGCAGGCGCACCTGGTTGGCCTTGGCTATGTCCTGCTCATGGCCGGTGGCGCCCATGTCGGCGTGGCCGCGGCGGTACACCAGGTTGACGTCGCGGGCGCCGAGGCGGCTCATCTGCACGGCCATGTCGATGGCGGTGTTGCCCGCGCCGATGACCAGGCAACGCTGCGCCAGTGGCAGTAGCGACAGGTCGTCAGCCTGGCGCAGTTCACGGATATACGCGGTAGCGGCCAGCAGGCCGGGCGCCTCCTCGTCGGCCAGGCCGAGCTGGCGCACCGCGTTCAGGCCGAGGCCGAGAAACACGGCGTCGTACTGATCGCGCAGTTCGGTCAGGCTCAGGTTGGCGCCCAGGCGTTGGCCGTGACGGATCTCGATGCCACCGATGCCGAGCAGGAACTCCACTTCGCGCTGGGCGTAGTCGTCCACCAGCTTGTAGCGGGCGATACCGTACTCGTTCAGGCCGCCGGCTTTTTCGCAGGCTTCGAACACCACCACATCATGGCCGTGCAGGGCCAGGCGATGGGCGCAGGACAACCCGGCCGGCCCGGCACCCACCACAGCGATGCGTTTGCCCGTTGCCGGTGAGCGCTTGAACGGGTGCTCGCTGAAGCCGGCATTGTCCAGGGCATAGCGTTGCAGCTGGCCAATCAGTACCGGCGCGCATTCCTGAGCGTTGTTGCGCACGCAGGCCTGCTGGCAGAGGATTTCGGTGGGGCACACACGGGCACAGCTGCCACCCAGGATGTTGGCCGAGAGAATGCGCTCGGCGGCCCCTTGCAGGTTGTCGTCGCTGATGCGGTGGATGAACGAGGGGATGTCGATTTCGCTCGGGCAGGCGTTCACGCACGGGGCGTCGTAGCAGTAGAGGCAACGTGCGCTCTCTACGGCGGCCTGGCGGGCGGTGAGCGGCGGCGCGAGGTCGGTGAATTGCTCGGCCAGCTGGTCGGCGCCGGCCCGGGGGCGCGGCAAGTGGTTCAGGGCATCGATCACGGTTGTAGCCTCTCTTTTCTTTTTTGGTTTTGGCAGTCAACGGCAATACGGCGCCGCCCGGCCTCTGGGGGCCGGTACGGCATTGCGGGGTGGCTCAGCGCTGAACGGGCGTCGGGCGCTGCTGCTCGGCGCGGCGGCCCAGTACCTCGTACACCGAGGGATAGGCCGGGCGCTCCACGTAACGACCGGCGCCAGCTTCTGCGCGCAGGTCGCCATCGGCCCAGACCAAGCGGCCCTGGCTGATAGTGTGGCTGGGGATGCCGCGCACGGTGCGGCCCTCGAAGATGTTGAAATCGACGCGCTGGTGGTGCGTTTGTGCCGAGATGGTGCGCGTGCCCTGTGGGTCCCACAGCACCAAATCGGCATCGGCGCCGACGCGGATGGCGCCCTTGCGCGGGAACAGGTTGAAGATTTTCGCGGTGTTGGTGGAGGTCAGCGCGACGAATTCATGCATCGACAAGCGCCCACTGTTGACCCCTGCGTCCCACAACACCGCCATGCGGTCTTCGATGCCGGCAGTGCCGTTGGGGATGCGGCTGAAGTCGTTGCGGCCCATGGCTTTCTGTTCGGCGCAGAAGCAGCAGTGGTCGGTGGCGGTGGTGTGCAGGTTGCCCGACTGCAGCCCGCGCCACAGCGCCTCCTGGTGCTCGCGCGGGCGGAACGGGGGGCTCATCACGTAGCCGGCGGCAGTGGCCCAGTCCGGGTTGCGGTAGACGCTGTCATCGATCAGCAGGTGGCCGGGCAGCACTTCACCGTACACCGGCTGGCCTTTGGCCCGGGCATAGGTGATTTCGTCCAGCGCTTCGCGGCTGGAAATGTGTACCACGTACAACGGTGTACCAATGGTTTCAGCAATGCGGATAGCGCGGCTGGCGGCTTCACCTTCGACTTGCGAGGGGCGCGACAGCGGGTGTGCTTCCGGGCCGGTCAGCCCCTGGGCGAGCAGTTTTTTCTGCAGGTGGTAAACCAGCTCGCCGTTTTCGGCGTGCACCGTAGGTACCGCGCCCAGCTGCAGGCAGCGTTCGAAGCTGGCCACCAGCGTGTCGTCGGCGGCCATGATGGCGTTCTTGTAGGCCATGAAGTGCTTGAAGCTGTTCACCCCATGGTGGTTGACCAGCTCGCCCATTTCTTCGGCAACCTGCTCGCTCCACCAGGTGATGGCGACATGGAAGCCATAGTCGCAGGCGCTTTTCTGCGCCCAGCCACGCCAGGTGTGGAAGGCCTCCAGCAGCGACTGCTGGGGGTTGGGGATGACGAAGTCAATGATCGACGTGGTACCGCCCGCCAGCCCTGCAGCGGTGCCGCTGAAAAAGTCTTCACTGGCCACGGTGCCCATGAAGGGCAGCTGCATGTGGGTGTGCGGGTCGATGCCACCGGGCATCAGGTACCTGCCGCTGCCGTCGAGGATCTCGCAGTCGGTGGGGGCTTCAAGGTCTTTGCCAATGGCACGGATCTGGCCATCGACACAAAGTACATCGGCGGGGTAGCTCTCTTCGTGCGTTACCACGGTGGCGCCACGGATCAACAGGGACATGCCGTCTTCCTCGCAGGCTGACCGGTCTGGGCCGGTTCTTGAGTTTTTATGTGCCAGTGGCTGAGGGCTGGTTAATCCTGTCAGTCCTGACAAGATTGAAATCTAGATGCTGAAATTGGATTGTTCAAGAAAATAATTTATGAGCTTATAACTTTAATAAATAACTGATATTTAACGATTTATTCTTCAGTTCACCAAAATGGTGAGCCTGTTCACCATTTTGACGCACTTGACAAGAAGCCAAATTGGTCAAGATTTTCCATGCAAAATCAGCTGCTTGAAACCTGGCTTCGAAGCGCCGGATGCGCTTGTGAAAAACCAGGTTGCACCAGTTTGAACCCTACTGCTGGGGCCAGGGCCGGCCCATAGCGCAGTGAGCGACAGCCGATGGAATAACCGTGCCTTCGGTTGAAGTGGATATATGCCTTGCAGATCAGTTGATTACCTCCGGTCGGCGGCGGCCGGCCGGGCAGGCGCAGGCCTGCCCGGCACGCAATTTGAGTACGGCCACAACCGCCAGGCCGGACCGGAGGAGCAGTACTGGTGGTGTGTGTACTCCGGCCATCGCATTAGCCCGATGAGCAAACAATTAGAAAAACTGGAGAAGGCCCCATGCAACAGAGCAGATCCGAAGTGGTCGAGCAGGCTGGCCTGTTCGAGCTGTCCGCAGGCAATGACGTCCTCGACAGCCCGCGCTACAACCATGACATCGCACCGACCAAGGTGCACCAGCGCACCTGGAACAAGTGGCACATCACCGCGCTGTGGGTGGGCATGTCCATCTGCGTGCCCACCTACACCCTCGGCGGCGTGCTTACGGCCTACTTTGGCCTGAGCGTGGGTGAAGCGTTGCTGGCGATTCTGTTGGCCAACCTGATCGTGCTGATCCCGCTTACCCTCAACGCATTCCCCGGCACCAAGTACGGCATTCCGTTTCCGGTATTGCTGCGCTCATCGTTCGGCATTCTCGGCTCCAACGTGCCGTGCCTGATCCGCGCGGTGGTTGCCTGCGGCTGGTTCGGTATCCAGACGATGTTCGGTGGCTTGGCCATTCACCTGTTCCTGGGCTCGGTCTTCCCTGAGTGGAAAGCCTTGGGCGGCACCGGTGAAGTCATCGGCTTCATGGTGTTCTGGGCGCTCAACCTGTGGGTGGTGTTGCGCGGTGCGGAGTCGATCAAGTGGCTCGAGACCTTGTCAGCGCCGCTGCTGGTGGCAGTGGGCGTCGGCCTGTTGTTCTGGGCGTTGCCGCACATGTCGATGACCGAGCTGCTGGCCCAGCCACCCAAGCGACCGGAAGGGGCCAGCGTGGTCAGCTACTTCTGCGCGGGGCTCACGGCGATGGTTGGCTTCTGGGCCACGCTGTCGCTGAACATTCCGGACTTCAGCCGTTACGCCAAGAGCCAGAAGGACCAGATTCTGGGGCAGATCTTCGGCCTGCCGCTGACCATGTTCCTGTTTGCGTCGCTGGGCGTGGTGCTGACCGCCGCTTCGGCATCGCTGGTGGGTGAAACGGTGTCCGACCCTGTGAGTTTGATCGGCAAGATCCACAGCCCGGGTTGGGTGGCCCTGGCCATGGCGCTGATCGTGATTGCCACGCTGTCGACCAACACGGCGGCCAATATCGTCTCGCCGACCAACGACTTCCAGAACATCGCCCCGCGCCTGATCGGGCGCAGCCGCGCCGTATGGCTGACCGGTTTCATCGGCCTGGCGCTGATGGGGCATGAGCTGCTGAAGAAGCTCGGCTGGATCGTTTCCGACCTGAGCCTGGAGAGCGTCTATTCCAACTGGTTGCTGGGCTACTCCAGCCTGCTCGGGCCGATTGCCGGGATCATGGTGGTGGACTACTTCCTGATCCGCCGGCAGAAGCTGGACCTGGCAGGGCTGTACCGCGATGACGTCTACCCGGCCTGGAACTGGGCAGGCTTTGCCGCTTTCGCGCTGCCGGTGGCGCTGACCGTGATGGCCATCGGCAACAGCAGTTTCAGCTGGTTCTACGACTATGGCTGGTTTACCGGTTCGCTGCTTGGCGGGGCGCTGTACTACGCGCTTGGTGCAGTGGCGGTGCGGGGGCCAGTGCAGCCTGTGATGAATGCCGATAACAAAAACGCCTGAGGAGACACGACCCATGACCCCAGCCCAGCATGTGCTGCAATCCACCGAACGCCACGTCAGCAGTGAGCGTTTGTGGCAATCCTTGATGGCGCTCGCGCGCCTGGGGGCCACGCCCAAGGGTGGTGTCTGCCGCCTGGCATTGACCGACCTCGACCGCCAGGCCCGCGACCTGTTCGTTGAATGGTGCGAGGCTGCTGGCTGCAGCGTCAGTGTCGATGGCGTCGGCAATATCTTCGCCCGGCGCCCCGGCCGCAACCCCAAGCTGCCACCGGTGATGACCGGCAGCCATATCGACACCCAGCCCACCGGCGGCAAGTTCGATGGCTGCTTCGGGGTAATGGCGGGCCTGGAGGTCATCCGCACCCTCAACGACCTCGGCATCGAAACCGAGGCACCGCTGGAAGTGGTGGTGTGGACCAACGAAGAAGGTTCGCGCTTCCCGCCGTGCATGATGGGCTCGGGGGTATTTGCCGGCAAGTTCACCCTGGAGGACACCCTGGCCAAGCGTGACGCCCAGGGCGTAACGGTGGGCGAGGCGTTGAACGCCATTGGCTATGCCGGCCAGCGGGCAGTGCTTGGCCACCCGGTGGGCGCGTATTTCGAAGCGCACATCGAGCAGGGGCCGATTCTTGAAGACCAGGCCAAGACCATCGGCGTGGTGCTCGGCGCCCTGGGGCAGAAGTGGTTTGACCTGACCTTGCGCGGGGTCGAAGCGCACGCCGGCCCTACGCCGATGCACCTGCGCAAGGACGCTTTGGTCGGCGCCGCAGCGGTGGTCGAGGCGGTCAACCGCGCAGCCCTTGGCCATCAACCGCATGCTTGCGGCACGGTCGGTTGCCTGCAGGCTTACCCAGGCTCACGCAACGTGATCCCGGGCGAAGTGCGCATGACCCTTGACTTGCGTCATCTCGAAGGCGAGCAGCTCGATTCGATGATCGCCGACGTGCGTGCGGTGATCGACGCCACCTGTGCCAAGCACGGCCTGAGCCACGAACTGACCCCGACGGCCGACTTCCCGGCGCTGTATTTCGACCGTGGTTGCGTCGATGCCGTGCGCGATTCGGCGCAGGCTCTGGGCTTGCCGCACATGGATATCGTCAGCGGGGCAGGGCATGACGCGATCTTCCTGGCCGAACTGGGGCCGGCGGGGATGATCTTCGTGCCCTGCGAGAATGGCATCAGCCATAACGAGATCGAGAACGCTACCCCCGAGGACCTGGCGGCAGGCTGTGCGGTATTGCTGCGGGCGATGCTGGCGGCGTCGGAGGCGATTGCCAGCGGGCGTTTGGCTGCTTAGCGCCGGTGCTCGCCTCTTCGCGGGTGTACGCTCCCACAGAGCAGAAGCCCAATCCGCTAAAGCGATATAGGGGGCGGAGCGGGCTTGCCGCGCGAATGCGCGTTTTACACCGCACAGAGGCTGCCATCCCGCCCAATGTGATAACGCTGCAGGTCCCGCGCCAGCGTCAGGTTGCCGCTGTACTGCGCCAGCGCTTCTTCGCGCACATCGTCGATGCACGGGCTGCGGCGCGGGTCGGGCTGGTAGCGGGCACTGAAGTGTGTGAGCACCAGGTTGCGCACCCCGGCCGTTTCGGCAAAGCGCGCCACCTGGGCCGCACTGCTGTGACCAAAGGTGGCCCCGCTGCGCTCGATGATCGGTTGGGTGAACGTCGCTTCGTGCACCAGCACATCGGCGCCCTTGGCAACCTCAGCGAGCAACTCGGGGCTGTCGTTGTCGCCACAGACAATCACCTTTCGCGCCGGCCGCGAGGCCCGCAGGTAATCGCGGCCATGCAGCACCCGCCCTGCATGTTCGATGGAATGTCCCTTGGCCAGCTCGCCCCACAACGGGCCGCGCGGGATGCCCTCTGCGTCCAGGCGCTGTACGTCCAGGCGCGGCTCGGGGTTGAGTTCGCTGAACACGTAGCCGACGCTGGGTACCCGGTGCGACAGTTGCACGGTGCTGACGCGCAGCGCATCGCTGCACCAGTCGGTCAGTTGCTCAACTGCCAGCAAGCGCAATTCGAATGGCAGGAAGGTATCGCTTGCGGCCAGGCCCAGGCGAAGCCAGTCGTGCAGTGCAGCAGGCAGGATGAGGTCCAGGGGCTGCGTTCGCCCACTCATGCCGGCACTGGCCAGCAGGCCGGGCAGGCCGAAGCAATGGTCGCCGTGCACATGGGTGATGAACACCCCACGCAGGTCGCGTATCGACAAAGGCGTGCGCAGCAATTGATGCTGGGTGCCTTCGCCACAATCGACCAGGTACCACTGGCTACCGCTGGCTTCGATGACCGCGGTGGCGCTGACATTGCGGGCCTTGGTCGGCACACCGGCCGAGGTGCCTAGAAAGAGTAGGTCCATTGTGGGTCGACAGTGTTATAGACGTCGCAGGTTTCGGATGCTGAGAGGGCGCACACCTTAGCCGGATTGAGGCCAGGCGTCGATGGTGTGCACTCGGCGCAGGTTACTCCGCCTGGCGCCAGATCAGCTTGCTGGTGTCATAGCCTTGCTTCTGGGCAATCGACAGCAGCTGTTCGCGGGTCTGGTCGGTAATGGCCGGCGTGCGCGACAGCAGCCACAGGTATTCCCGGTTCGGGTGCCCGACCAGCGCCACGCGGTAGTCCTTGTCGTGGTACAGCACCCAGTATTCGCCCTTGGTCAGCCCTGGCGCCAGGCGGCTGAACCAGTTGTCGAACTGCACCCAGAGCTTGTCGGTCTTGCCAGGCTGCTGGGCCTCGGCGATACCCTTGGCCTCGTTCAATTGGCCGTCCTTTTCCTTGCAGCGGTTGGTCACGTCGATGCGCCCGTCCTCGCGCAAGCCGTAGTGCGCCTCGGACTGCACGCAGTTGCGCTGGAAGAACATCGGCAAGCGCGCCAGCTCGTACCAGGTGCCCTGGTAGCGTTGCAGGTCGACCTGCTGGGTGGTGGGCGGCGCCCGGTGTTCGTCGCCTGAACCGGCGCAGCCGGCCAGGGCTAGCGTTATGCAGGAAAGGATCAGGGTTTTACGCATCGGCATGGCGAACCTCCTGGAAGCGGATGGGTGCTTACCTTTGCTTCGATGCGGGTGAGGGGCAAAAGTTGTATGGGGTTTTTGGCGCATGTCGGTAGATAGGTGGTGTTGACACGATCGAGCGCCGCCCGTGCGGCGCTTCGCGAAGTGCTTGCCTTGGGATCTTTAGCGCCTTTGAGACCGAGCGCCGCCCGCGCGGCGCTTCGCGGGGCAAGCCCGCTCCCACATTTGTTGCAACGTGCCATTCCAGTCAGGCCATGGTTGTCCGCCTTGGCG